>JBDSHB010000157.1:0-11325 GCA_039918695.1 Nitrospirales bacterium
CAACTGCGCCGGCTTCAGCCATCGTTCCATTATTTTTGGTGAGAATATTTCGAACTTCGGCTACGGTCCGGTTGCGTTTATCGGTCGAAATTTCGAGGAGGAGTGCCGTCCCTCCTGGTCCATACCCCTCCAGCATAAACTCTTCGAATTGCATTCCCGGAAGTTCCCCGGTACCTCGCTGAATAGCCCGTTTGACCGTATCGGCAGGCATATTCACTTCTTTGGATTTCGCAATGGCTTGGCGTAAGGTTGGATTACCGTCTGGGTCGCCGCCGCTACGTGCGGCAATGGAAATTTCACGGATCACGCGCGTGAAGATTTTCCCACGCTTGGCATCTTGTGCGCCTTTGTGTCGCTTAATTGTTGACCAATGGCTATGTCCACCCATGATTGCGATCCATTTCCTAAATTTAAGGCGTCAAGGATGTTAGAGTATGCCCCCGCGTGGGCTTCTATCACAGTAATTGAAAGGGAGTCAATGCGCATGGGGATGGCTAAAAGAGAGGTTGGAAAAGCAAGCGGGATGTTATTGTCCTGGAGAGTCAGCAAGCATTATTCTGTTCAATTGATTTTCCTCTTTGTCCGGTGTTAGGAAATTAGTCATGCGCATCGTGTTTATGGGAACCCCCGCCTTTGCTGTTCCTACGCTTCAGCAGTTATTGAAGACAGAATTTTCTGTCGTGGGTGTCGTGTGTCAGCCTGACCGACCGAGTGGGCGCGGGAAGAAAGTTCAAATGGGCCCGGTAAAGGCGCTTGCATTGTCACAAAATATCCCGGTGGTGCAGCCTGAGAAAATGAAGGATCCCAAATTGATGGAGACTCTTCGAACATGGGACTCTGATCTGGTGGTGGTTGCCGCGTTTGGGCGTATTTTGCCCAAATCCATTCTTGATCTTCCCTCGAAAGGGTGTCTGAATGTTCATGGGTCCCTTCTCCCGAAGTATCGGGGTGCTGCTCCCATTCAATGGGCCGTGATGCAGGGAGAGGTAAATACCGGGGTTACGATCATGCTCATGGACGAAGGGATGGACACGGGGGCCATTCTTCAACAGGAAATGATTCCTATAGGCCCGGACGAGACTTCAGGAGATTTAGCTTCACGAATGGCTCAGGTTGGCGGAGCGCTACTGGTCCGGACTCTGCGTGGATGGATCGCTGGCACACTGACCCCTTTACCCCAGAATGATTCTGCGGCGACTTTGGCGCCCATCTTAACCAAAGAAGATGGGTTGATGTCTTGGGATAGGCCGGCGCGATGCCTCGCCAATCGTATTCGGGGGCTGTCGCCATGGCCTGGCGTGTATACCTTCCTGGAGGGTGCGCGATGGGGAATTGGGAAAGTTCAGGTTGGGGACCAAGAACCAGGTATACTGCACGCTGCTCATGACACTCCTCCGGCCCCAGGAACGATTACGGCCGTCACGAAACAGGCCATCCGTGTCCAGACTGGTCAGGGAAGTTTGAATCTTTTGGAGATTCAACCTGAAAACAAAAAACGCATGCTCGTTTCTGACTATTTGGCCGGGCATCGGGTAACGCTCGGCATGACCTTTTCAATGGGGAAGCAAGATGATTGTGCAGTGTAATCGTATGGCTAAAATGAAAAAATGTGTGGCACCGGCAGCCTTCTTGTGTCAGGCGTTTTCGTATGACCCGTTTTGGTGGAAAAGGATCCAATAATGACCGATCAAACCTCCGAGTTATTGGCGTTTATTCAAAGTCAAATCGAGGAAATTAACACCATTCACGCACAGGCGGAAAAGGCCCTCAATGCGGTGCAGGGAAAAGACCATGTCACGAAATGGAAAAGAAAGGTGGTTGAAGGCCTGGCCCCCTATGTGAGTGAGGCATATCTTCAACACATTACCAAGGAATGGCTGGAAACCACCTATTTTGTGGGCGATGTGTTTGATGAATTAGCCGATGAAGTGGACATGTGTCGCCGGCATCTTAAGAAGTTGCTTAAGGACATTCAGACCACCGGCATCCCCTGATGCCCCTGTCCCTATGAAACACCGGTATGACCCTTCTCATTTTTCTCCCCGCCTATAATGGCACCGCTTCCTCCTTATCCGCGTAAACGGCTCGGTCAACATTTCCTGATTGACCCCAATTTACTCCGAAAAATTATCAATCTAGCGGACCTCCAGCCTAATGATTATGTCTGTGAAATTGGACCGGGCGGCGGCGCATTAACCAGATTGTTGTGCCAATCGGCAAAGCAGGTGTTAGCCCTGGAAGTCGATCCCCGTATGGTGGGTTTTTTGAAAGAGGAATTTTCGGGATACTCCAACCTTGATATTCAAGAACACGATGCGCTTCGTTATCCCTTCGATCAACTACCAGAGCCTGCTGTGGTAGTGGCCAATCTGCCCTATAACATTTCAACGCCCATTATGTTTCGGTTGTTAGAAGCTCGGCCAAAGATCCGTCGAATGGTCTTAACTGTACAACTGGAAGTCGCGAAGCGGTTAACCGCCAACCCCAATACTAAAGACTATGGAGTGCTCTCGGTTATGGCGCAGCGCTTAGCTGTTGTCCGTTTCGGTTTCCCCGTGTCTCGAAAATGCTTTCGCCCCGTTCCTGATGTAGATTCCGGAGTGGTACGCTTGGATATTCGTGTTCCTCAGCCTTGCTCTGCTCAGGAAGCCGACGCGTTTGCTTCGGTGGTACGGGGGGCATTTGGACAACGTCGAAAAACCCTCCTCAACGCACTACGAGGAGCGGGTTTTCCTTTGATCTGCCTGGAAAGGGCTCAAGAGCGTACAGGTATCATGTTAACCAGACGAGCGGAAACGCTGTCGGTGGGGGAGTTTCAGAATTTAAGTGAAGCGCTCAATGACCCAATGTTTCCTTCCGCTTCTTAACACCTCCAGGACCTTGGACCAGCCTTGTCATATGCGTAAGGGTTGTTTGCTCGATAGAAACACTTATGGTAGGATTTTTTGATGAGTATCTTCCCTAGTTCAAAGAGCAAGTCAATAAAAGACCAACCCAAAGGATTTTCTATCTTAACCACACAAGTTGTAGGGATTGTGCTTGCCACCTTGGGTATTCTGGGCCTGCTCAGTATGGCCACTTTTTCTCCAGCCGATCCGATCCTTTTTGTTGACCACCCTTCCTCAAATGCTGTTCCCGAAAACGCGGTAGGCCCGATTGGGGCTACTCTCGCGTTTTCCCTCTTAACTGTTGTGGGAGGGGGAGCCTATGTTGTGCCTTTATTCCTTGTTATGTTGGGTTTAAGCGTCCTATGGGGCGAAAAAATTCGTATGACGTCGGGAAGTTTTCTTGGATCGCTGATTGGGGTTCTATCTGTCAGTGCGCTGCTACATCTTCAATTTTCAGCCTGGCCTCAAATATCCGGGATGGATGTGCTCGGAGTTGGTCAAGGTGGACTTGTGGGACAATGGGTGGCGGTTGGACTCGGGTCGTATCTGGCGGTCACCGGTGCCACGATCATGTTAGGGGCACTGTTACTGATTGCTTTTCTATTGCTTGTGCCGGTATCGATTGGGCAAGTTGCTCGAACAACCTTGAATCTCGGGGGACGACTCAAAAATACCATGGTGGCGTCGGTGAAAGAGCGAGACTGGTGGGCATCAGATGCCCAACCAAAAATGAATAAATCAATTCGGATTAATCGTCAATTGGCTGCCCGTGGGGGTATTGGCACGATGGTATTGGAAACTGTGGAACCCAAGTCCAAGTTATCCAAGATGAAAAGAGATGATCTCCCAGCCACAATCGAGATTGCGCCCACTCTCCCCCTCGTGGAGGAGGTCGACGACACCTTTATTTCTCGCAGGCCAATTTCAAAGTCCTATCAAATGCCATCCCCCGTCGATCTCTTGGATACACATGCTGTGCGGGCGGCCCATCAGACCGATTCGGTGTTGAAATCCCAGTCCGAAGTTCTGGTGAACACGTTGGCAAGTTTTGGGATTGAGGGGGGCGTCACGGATGTGCATCCCGGCCCGGTGATTACCATGTATGAGTTTGCTCCCGGTCCCGGCATCAAAGTCGCCCGCATTGTGAACTTGGCTGATGATCTGGCCATGGCCTTAAAAGCCCTAAAAGTTCGAGTGGTGGCTCCTCTCCCAGGAAAATCCACCGTTGGGATTGAAGTGCCGAATCCTCAGCGGGAAACGGTTGGATTGAAAGAGATGTTGACATCGGAGGCCTTCACGCGGGCTCGCTCAAAGCTGGCTTTGGCCTTGGGAAAAGATATCTTTGGGCGACCGGTGGTGACGGATCTCCGAACTATGCCCCATTTGTTGGTTGCGGGTGCTACGGGGTCAGGAAAAAGTGTGGGGCTGAACTGCTTGTTATTGAATATCCTCTTTACCGCGCATCCCGATGAAGTGAAGCTCCTGTTAATCGATCCCAAAGTGTTGGAATTGCAGGTGTACGATGGGATTCCCCACCTCATTCGCCCGGTCATCACGAATCCAAAAGAGGCGGCACGTGGGCTTGGGTGGGTCGTACAAGAAATGGAGCGGCGTTACCAGGTGTTAGCAGAGTTGGGCGTTCGAAATATTGATGCCTATAATAAAAAAATTACCGACTCTCAGGAGACGGGTTCTCCACTTCGGACCGTGAAGAAGTTGAGCAAGGGCCAATCCATGAATGTGGAGGAAGGGGCTCCATTGTTGGAGTCTTCACAAGAAGAGCGGGTTTTGTTGCCCTACATCGTGGTGGTCATTGATGAGTTTGCAGATTTGATTATGGTGGCACCTAAGGATATTGAGGATCGCATTGCCCGACTCGCCCAGATGGCCCGGGCGTCCGGCATTCATCTCGTCTTGGCGACTCAAAGACCATCAGTCGATGTCGTAACTGGGCTGATAAAGGCCAATTTTCCAGCACGTATCGCTTATCAGGTTTCTTCCAAGATTGATTCCCGGACCATTTTGGATGCGAATGGAGCAGAAAGTCTTTTGGGGAAAGGTGATATGCTGTTTTTATCTTCTGGCACCGGCGGAATTAATAGACTGCACGGTCCCTATGTCTCAGATGAGGAAGTGCGTGGGGTTGTTGAATGGGTGAAATCCCAAGCCACCCCCGTCTATGACCCGGTGGCCTTGGAGTCCGTGCAAGAACCCTCGGTGGATGAACAGGAGCGCGATGAGACCTATGAGCGGGCCAGAGAATTGGTGATGACCACAGGGCAAGGCTCAGCCTCGTTTATTCAGCGTCGTTTGCGGGTGGGGTATCCACGAGCAGCCCGGATGATTGAGCAAATGGAGGAGGAAGGTCTCGTGAGTGCCCCAGGGCGTGATGGGAGACGAGAGGTCCTCGCTCGAAGTACGGCCATTGCGGAGATAGGATGATGGCACTGCTGTTCCTGCGAGGTGCCCTCTTTCTAGTCATCGTTTGCGTTGTCATGATGCCTGTATCCGATACCTCGGCTGCCTCCCCTTCTGCTTCCGTCATGGAGGATATCGTTGGGAAAGTGGATGCTCGTTATGCTCAGACCAAAGATTTGCAAGCCGACTTTGTCCAGGAAACCATTCTTGAGGGATTTACGACCGGGTTTACGTCTTCGGGGCGGCTCTATTTAAAAAAGCCTGGATTGCTTCGCTGGGATTATCTCCACCCGTCTGAAGAGCAGATTTATGTGGATGGTGATCAGGTGATGATGTATGTCCCCGAGCATCAGCAGGTGGTCAAAGGAGTGCTTACGCAAATGGCCGCGTCCAAGGGTCCTCTAGCTCTTCTTCAGGGGGCAGGAAACCTTTCTGAGCAATTTACGATTCTGGAATCTACAGATGGCTCGAAAGATGTGGGAAAGTTCCCGAGTCTCACCCTGGTCCCGAAGCCTGTTGGCCAAACCCCTCCAACTATCAAGAAAATTGTGCTCAAACTCTTTCCTGATACCTATTTCATTCAGAGTATTACCTTGCTTGAGGTGAGCGGGAATATCTCGCGTGTGTTGTTTGACCACATTCAAGCGAATACGGGTCTTTCGTCCAGCCAGCTGACCTTCGATGTTCCGCCGGATGTTGTGGTGGTCGAACTACCCTGATTCATCATTCGGATCTGTCGTTTTAGATGGTGTTCTCTGATAAGGAAAAGGTGGAAAGAAATGGCTGAGCGCATTCTGGTAGTGGATGACGACAAGGGAGTTCGGGAAGCCTTGTCAGAGTTCTTGCTTTCGTTGGGTTATACCGTCGTGATGGCCGAAAATGGTGAAGAGGCCTTGAATCAATATCGTAAGGGTGACTTCGACGTGATTATGGCGGATCTGATTATGCCCAATATGGATGGAATGGAGTTATTGAGGCGTATCCGGGACATCAAAAATGATGAGGTGATTTTTCTAATGATCACTGGACATCCCTCTATTGGAACAGCTGTAGAGGCAATTAATCGTGGGGCTGATGATTATATTACCAAACCCTTCCATCTCGAGGACGTGAGGTTGCGGGTTACGAAAGCGTTGGAAAAGCAAACCTTAAAGGGCCGCCTAAAAACGGCCCAAGGCCTGGCCTGGGGTTTAATGTTGTCCATTCCGCTTTGGCTCTTGTTGGGTATCATTCTGGTTATCCTGTTTAAAGGATAAGTGATTCTTGCCCCCAGTGGTTCTTGTGTGGTCATTGCTCAATCTTCAATCCCAAATTCATGGTGAGCCTGTTATTGTGGTTTATGCCGGTTTTACTGTGGATTTTTGGTATTGTGGCGTTCAGTGCAAGTTCTCTTCAGGCCTTTAGCGGCCAGATCACTGAAGATCCCACCAAAATTTTACAGAAATATCTTTCCCTAGATAAAAAGGGCGTTCGGTTGGAGGCGCATTCCTGGCAAGTGGTGAGGCCCTTTGTGGCTTGGCTGGAAGAACCGGTCTGGGGGCAGGTGGTCGTGATTTCTCGATATGAGGTGGTGGATGACGTGTCGCAATGGGAAATCATTGATGGGCTAGAGGCCAAAATTCCTGTGATCTTTGAGGTGTTAGGAACCATGCATTGGGAACGCGTAACGTATGTGACCAATCCACACCGTGAAATACAATATTTTCATCTGAAGGCGGTTGAGGACCGGTGGCAAATTGTTGGGCCTCAATTGCCTCCACATGTGGGCCGTCAACGTCTGGTGGACTTTGTTCGTTGGGCGGAGTTAAATGAATCCTGGCCGGAGAGAAAAATTATTTTCAATTCGTTAATACAAAAACTACAACTTAAGAATGAGAAAGATATGCAGAAATGACTACATGGCGTGCGGAAGTGTTGTTCTTTGACTTTGACGGGACTTTGATCGATTCGAAAATAGATATTGCCACATCGGTAAACCTGACCTTGAGGGATTTGGGATTGGCCTTACGATCGCGCGAAGAAATCTTTAGTTTTGTGGGTGATGGGGTGAAGCGGTTGTTGCGGTTATCGGTGGGGGAAGAGAATTGTGGGCAATATGAAAAAGCCTTGGAGATTTTCCGAAAACATTATTTAGAGCATTGCGTGGAAACCACACGGTTTTATCCTGGGATATGGGAAGTGCTCCATCACTATCAGGACCGCAGGAAAGCCATTGTGACCAACAAGTCCCTAGAGTATACCCTTTCAATTGTGGATGGGTTACATGCACAGGATCTTTTTCATCATGTGGAAGCTCCTCGGGATACGATGGAATTGAAGCCAGAACCCGTGATGTTACTGCGAGCACTTGAGGGATTGGGCGTTGATCCAACTGAAACGGTGATGATTGGGGATAGTACGAATGATGTTCGGGCAGCTCAGGCCGCGGGCATACGAGCTTGTGCTGTGGGCTATGGTTATGGGAACCGAGAGAAAGTTGCAGCATTACGGCCTGATTTTTATTGTGAAAATCCGAAAGATCTTCTTGGCTTGTTTTAATTACTCCTACCTCTGTTTCATTTTCTTCGAGTAACGACAGCCGTCAAAAGGGTACTGGCCTCCACGGGATTTTTCTAGTTGTGGGTAACCCAGGAATTCTTTTATGATCCTTTGAGATTTTTTATGGCTTTGAACATTTTTTGAAATTTTTTACGAGAAGAGGTCTTGATGGCGCAACCGGTTGTCACCTGTTTGGATATGGAAGGGGTGTTATTTCCTGAGATCTGGCTAGCTTTGGCGGATAAAGTGGGCATACAAGAGCTACGTCTGACCACCAGGGATGTTGCGGATTATGATGTCTTGATGAAGAAACGGCTGGAAGTTCTGAAGGCGCATCGCATTACTCTTCGGGATATTCAGGATGTTGCCAGTGCGATTTCTCCCCTCCCTGGAGTTCCTGATTTTATTGCGTGGTTACGCGAACGCTGCCAAATTATTATATTGTCGGACACTTATTATGAATTTGTAGGGTCACTCATGAAGAAACTCCAATTCCCTACGATTTTTTGCCATACATTGGGAGTTGATTCCCATGGGTTTATCACAGATTACTTTTTACGCCAACCTGATCAAAAACGACATGCCGTTAGTGCGATGAAGGGTATCGGGTTCCGGGTGTTGGCGGGAGGAGATTCCTATAATGATGTTTCAATGTTAAAGGAGGCCGACGCCGGAATTTTTTTCTGTCCTCCTGATTCGATTATCCAGGAATTTCCCCAATTCCCTGTAGCTCGTTCGTATGCAGAATTCCAGGAATATCTTGGTCGGGCAGGCGGCTTCTCTTCCTGATATGGTCATGCTGATGTAGGTTTGAGTTCCCTTCCCACTTTTTTCATTAAAGAGGTCCCTGACTGATGCCAAACTTTATGAAAGGTTTTCTGAGGGAAACTTTGTTGCGTTTCCCAATTGTACTTGCTAGATGTAAGGCGTTTTATAGGTGGCTGAGAAGAGTGCTCGTGGTGAAGGGAAAAGGAATTCAACGAGTCCATTTTGGAAAGAGATGGAATCCTCAGAAACTTGCCAGAAACTTTTTCTGGATCCTCTGAGACTGTTGGCTGCAAAGTTTTTATGCCAAGAGCACTGACAAACTTGAAAGGAGCATCTACATGAGGGTCTCTCGCATTCGCCTGTCTGTATTGGTGATAGTATTTTTCTGTTTCTCTACCGTAACAGGCTGTCTTGGAAAACGGAATTGGCAATATCCCCCGGTTTCTAATGGGTCATTTTTGAACGAAAAAGCCGCCTCGCCAATCCCGGCCAAAGCCATTGTTCTTCCCTTAGAAGATTTGAGAGGAAATGAGGTAAAAGAGGAATATTGGAAAGCGGCTATTCCCCTCGTTCCCTATGGGGATACACGATATCAACGCCCTGAAACTGCGAAGAACCCCGAAGAGGTCGATATTGTCAAGTTTGATCCGACTAATGATCTTGCTCAATCCATCGCTGCGGAATTAAATCATGCAGAAATATTTTCCTCGGTCAATTTTGTCAAAGATGAAGGACAGCAACCGGCAGATCTGGCCTTTCGAGGTCGTCTCCGTTCTACCGACTGGAACCGGCGAGTGTATTCATATCTATTGGCACCCGTGGGAGTGGTTTTTTGGATGTTAGGCCTTCCCATGAGTGAGACCACCACCGCTCTGGAACTGGATCTTCAATTAACTCCCCTAAGTGACCCGTCGAAGGTTTTATGGAATATGACGATGGAATTCGAAGGGAAGCAGCTCGATGGGCCATATTATGGTCTTGAGAATGCTGCCGAAAGTTATCCCGAGGCCCTACAAGAAGCCCTAAAACCCGCAATTGCAGATTTGATTGGATTAGCCAACGAGGACCCCAACCGGCTAATGCCGCGCTAAGTGATTGAAATTATTGGCATGTGAAGAATCCAGCGAAAATATGAAATATCTGGTTGATATTTGGCAAGCAGAAGATTATTTTAAGCTTCAGGAACTGAAAAAACGGCCGATAATGATTAGGAAACACTGACATCTTGCAAGGACCTTCGTTGGCGTCTCTCATGAATTCATGAGATCTTTGTCCTTAAGTCTAGGTTTCAGTCGCTTGGTGCTATTTTTAAATGGAAGAAATCGTCGTATTGGTGACGGTAAGTTCTGAAGGGGAGGCTACAAGCCTGTCAAGGATCTTGGTTGAAAACGGATTAGCTGCCTGTGTCAATATTATCCCAGGCGTGCGATCAATTTTTAAATGGGATGGGAAAATTTCTGAGGAACAGGAATTTTTGTTGTTGGCCAAAACTGGGAGACAGGCGTTTGACCAATTAGTTACTATGGTGAAAGCTAATCATAGTTATACCGTTCCTGAAATTATTGCTCTCCCGATTCAGCTTGGGAGCGAAGAATATTTAGCCTGGATTCGAGATACGACCAAGAGCCGATTAGGCATGGCCGAAGAGTAATGGAAAGTGTTTATGGCGTTATTAGCTGTAACTCTAAGAACCTTAAAAATTCTTAATTTTTTAATTTTGGTGAATTATGAAAGAATCTGAAGATACCTTGACGGTGATAATATTTCGAGGTGCACGCTCAAATCCCTGGCGCCTAAAATTACGAAAATCTCTTGTGAAGTATGGAATGATTTTGGGGTTAGTGGTGCTGCTCGTTCAGGGTGGGGTTATTACGCATTATGTATACCAGTGGAGCCAACTTAGTGAATTAGGAGAAATAAAACAAGAATTAACGACGTCACGTGCTCGAACCAGTAATTTTTCAACAGAAGTAGATGGAATGAAAAGGCGGATGTTGGTGCTAGAGACTCTCAATCGGAAGCTTCAGACCATGTTTGGTCTGGAGGCAGATGAGATTCAGGGGTTGCCTTCCGGCCTTCCTGGGCAGGGAGGAGAAGAGTTGCCATATGAGGAGGTGCCATACGATGGGTTGCAAGAGGAGGCATCTTTGGAGTCAAAGCCTTCAATTGAAAAGACCAGGATCCCCGAGGTCTCTGGTTTAGACTCGACCATGGACCGAAAAATAACCGAAATTAAAGCTGGGCTAGAGTGGTTAAACCAACAAACTGAATTGGAAAACAAAATTTTGGAAGAACTTTCTGCCGCAGCTCAGCAAAAAGCTGATCAATGGGCTTCCATCCCTTCCATCTGGCCAGTTAAAGGTGCCTTAACCTCAAAATTTGGTCCTCGCGTCTCTCCTTTTACAGGAAAAAAAGCTTTACATGCAGGTATTGATATCGGTGCACCAACTGGTACCGAGGTTCGATCCCCCGCTTCGGGAAAAGTTGTTGTAGCCGCTTATGATGGGCGTATGGGGAAATTTGTTCGGATTGACCATGGTTACGGCATAGAAACGACCTATGGTCATATGTCCAAAATTAATGTGAGATACGGGGATAAAGTTCAAAGAGGCGATCTTGTCGGTCTTGTCGGGAGTACGGGAAAGTTCTCTACCGGACCCCATCTTCACTATCAAGTGGCTGTGAATGATAGAGTCGTAGATCCTATTCATTA
>JBDSHB010000158.1:0-3840 GCA_039918695.1 Nitrospirales bacterium
AAATCCGGGACCAGGAAACGGCTGATCTGGCCATGCGCGCGGCCTTAACCGGACATTTGGTTTTTTCCACACTTCACACCAACGATGCGCTGGGAGCAATCCCTCGTCTAATCGACATGGGTGTGGAAGCCTTCCTACTCGCCTCCGCCTTGACCGCCATTATTGGACAACGACTCGTTCGGTGTATTTGTCCTGAATGTAAGGTTGAACGGACAGATGCCTCCACCATCCTTGCGGATCTTCGAGTAGCATTACCGGAAGGTGTTCTCCCCAGTCTCTGGACAGGAAAAGGATGCCACGCATGTGGCCAGACAGGGTATAAAGGCCGAGAAGGTATTTACGAAATTATCCAGATTTCTGAGGAACTCCATGGGCCTATCGTTCACGGACCGGATATGGCAGGTATTCGGGCCATCATCCGGAGAGATGGGATGCCAACGATGTTTGATGACGGACTCATGAAAGCCATTCAGGGAATCACCACCATCGAAGAAGTGTTGAGGGTCACCGGTGGCTAATTTTCAGTACCGCGCCATCGACGCCAATGGGAGGCCGGTTGAGGGAAAGATGACGGCGCCGGACCTTTTCCACCTGGAACGCCAGCTCCAGGACATGGGGCTCTGGCTCGTGCGCACATTGGAATCCAAACCGAAATCTCTCGCACGAACTACTCAAAAAAGAGGGAGAGTCAAACCCCGCGATCTCATGGAATTCTCCACACACATGTTTACACTCCTTGAGGCCGGCATTCCCCTTACGCAGGCCTTAAAAAGTTTGTCCATAGAGACACCCAACCTTCATTTGCGTTCGACCTTACAGGCGATCTTTCAACAAGTCGAAGCCGGAAACACCTTACATGATGCCATGAAGCAACACCCCAGAATTTTCCCTCCGCAAATCACCAATCTGGTTCATGCCGGAGAAGACAGTGGCACCTTGACGGATACCTTCAAAGAATTAGAACGATATCTGGATTGGCTGGATCAAATCCGGGGAGATGTGCGTCAAGCCACCATTTATCCGAGCATTGTCATCGTTGCCGTAATCGGATTGCTGGTCTTGCTCTTTACCTTCGTCATTCCACGGTTTGTCCCTATCTTGGAAGGCCTGCATGTGCCCCTCCCGACTATCACCATTGTCGTCATCACCCTCAGTGAATTCTTCGTTGAACGCTGGTGGCTCGGGAGTGCATTCCTCCTGCTCGGCCCTATGGTGTGGGTCGTGGGCCCAAAATATCTGCCAGGATTTGTTCACTGGCGGGACCGCATCATTTTACAACTCCCCGTGCTGGGCGAACTCATCCGGATGCTCACAATATCAAAATTCGTTCAAAACTTTGCCGTCTTGTATCGGGCAGGCATTCCTGTTCTGCAAAGCCTGCAACTGTGCCAGGGCCTGGTTGGCAATTCCGTGATGGAACGGGCGCTACAGGACACCCAACGCGCTGTGTCCGAAGGCTCCACCATCAATGAATCCTTAAGCCGTCATCCGGTGTTTCCGCCAATGGTGATTCAAATGATCTCGGTCGGGGAAGCCACCGGGACATTACCCAACACACTGATGAACGTGGCAAATTATTATAATCGGGAAATTCCGCGACGAATCAAAAAAGTCTTTGGCATTCTCGAGCCCGTGATCACCCTTGGATTAATCGGGATCGTGGGAATCGTCGCGCTAGCCCTCTTTATGCCCATGATGAGCTTAATGGGTGGAATCCATTGACAAGCCTCATGGACTCCCCTGGCGTCTCCTCACGTTCCCACACCCGCCGCCAGGTTGCCTTTGATCCGGAAGCCGGAATGACCCTCATTGTCCTCATCGGCTTGTTGGCCATGATATCGATAGGGTTGGCTGTCGTGTCGCCCTCCATGGTCAGGGTCTGGGATCGAAATAGTGAAGACCGTGAGTCCCATGACCTTCAGTTGATCGCAACCGGTGTTCTCGCCTATCTTCGACAGCACAACGCGTTCCCCCCTTCGTTACTCACCCTGTCCCCTGACTATGTGCCATTGCCTCCAGCCCAACTGACGCGAAATGCACGGGGATTTCCTCGCTATTATTCGGTGCACCCCTCGATAGCCGGATTCCAAAACTCGACTGGACTGACTGGCGCAGAAATCATCAATGCCCGTTTTCTTCTCATTTCCAATCTCTCACAAGATGCCGCCCCGGCCATCACCACACCCGCCTCCTTTGAAACCTGGTGGAACACGAATGAAAGCACGACTCCTTCCCTCACCATTCATCGTGGGACGATTAGTCATCTTTTTTATACCGTGAGCCTTATTCCCAAAGGAAATGGGGGAAGTTTTTCCATTGACCACCAACCAACGCATTCGAACGGCACACTTCTTCCAACCCATGGCCGCTTTCATCTTATAGGCACCGAAATCGGTTTGGACGAGGACAATAGCTATACCACCCCGGACATGGTGTTCGCCCTCACCACCAATACCGGCTATTGGTTCGATCCCTTGTGCGTCGCCACCAAACGATGGAATCCTCTGTCTCCGCCCTGTTAAGCCGAAACATCGTCGAGACCTTCTCCCTCCAGGAGCGTGAAAAGAATGACTGCATTTCCCACCTCCATAACCTGACTTCCGCGTGAACTTCCTGCCCCCTGTGATCCTGGCAAACCTCCCATGACCATTTGAAAAGTTTAAGAAAATTAAGATTGGCTTTTCAAACACCGAAAGAAGGGTTGGTGGACTACCAGGCGGGATATGCCCGATAGAGAGAAAAATACTCACACGCCCCCCAGGCAGAGGCCTCTCTAAGAAGGAGCAAGACAGGATCGGATTCATGACAAGACGCAATGACTTTCTTACTCAGGCCACAGGACTCCATACGGCCTCGATCTCATTCGAGACAGACTGGCGTCCCGGCACAACCCTCCGGTCCACTCAATGCAAGAACCGGAACACAGTTGAAATAATTGGCCGGAGGATATCCGCATTAATTGACGCCTCACGATGTCTATCCACAAGTGGATTTACGCTTGTAGAAATGATTGGCGTCCTGGCGATTATTGCCATTCTTGCCAGCTTCATCGCACCAAATGTGATCAATCAACTGGCTTCCGTGAGACGGGATTCGGAGGATGGGCAATTGGCGACAATTGCCCGAGGAATTGAACTCTACGTGCGCCAAACCCATTCCTTTCCGGCCACACTTACAGCGCTGAGTCCGGATTATGTTGCGATGGCTTTAGGGCAACTCACCACGAATCCCAATGGATTCCTCCGCTATTATTTCGTGCAACCCAACATCAATGGATTCACCAACTCCACAGGTCTCTCAACGACGGCCTTGGCAGATGCGCGGTTTATGGTCATTACCCATCTCGCACAAAATGTAAATCCCTCCATAACTACGGATGCCAATTTTGAAACCTGGTGGAGCACCGATGAAACCGGAACGCCGGATCTTAAAATTCACCGCGGGCACGTTGGCCATTTGTTTCATCTCCTCAGCCTTTCTGCCAATGGCGCCGGAGGCAGCTACGCGATCGATGGGAGCCAGACGCCATCCAGTGGCGGCACGCTTGTGCCGCATATTCGCTATCACCTCTCTGGAACCTCGATTAGTTTGGACGAAGCGAATACATTTATGGTTCCAGAAACACAATTCACCCTGTCCACCGAAGCCGGGAGCGGGCGCGACAACGTCTTCGCAGGTGCAGGCAACGACGTCATCTTAGGCGGTGCGGATGGGGATATTCTGGATGGCGGTTTGGGCGACGACCGTCTCTACGCCAACCTTCAGATCACCCCTGAGCAAGCTATTGCCACTGGCAACAGCAACGCCAGCCTTGCCGCCCAAGGCGACTGGCTGGCAGGC
>JBDSHB010000159.1:0-7643 GCA_039918695.1 Nitrospirales bacterium
CGGACCACTCATTACCTTGGTTAACGCCGAGGTCAATGTCGTCTTACCATGGTCGACATGCCCGATCGTCCCCACATTGACATGCGGCTTTTTCCGCTCAAACTTCGCCTTCGCCATGCCCTACCTCATTCCTTAATGCTATGCAATAATTCAGAATTTTATCGTTGCTGGAGCCCACGACGCGGATCGAACGCGTGACCTCGTCCTTACCAAGGACGTGCTCTACCAACTGAGCTACATGGGCTCTACCACTCACTCGAGAAGATCTTCGCCTCGAAAAGGCACACAAATCTAAGCCCACCCAAAAACAATGGAGCGGGCGACGGGATTTGAACCCGCGACAGCCAGCTTGGAAGGCTGGAACTATACCACTGAGCTACGCCCGCAGCTTGGTTTAATCCCTATATATTGAAAAACATTACTTTCTACAAAAATTTTCATCATAACCACTAGATCCCGTCCTTTTCAGTCAGTCATGGTGGGCAGGCAAGGGTTCGAACCTTGGAAGCCGATGGCAGCAGATTTACAGTCTGCCCCCGTTGACCGCTTGGGTACCTGCCCTTTGAATGAGTAGGACCGTCTTCTACTTAAACCGCTTTGGAATTACATCATGGAATTTATTAAGATGAAGATCTTTTTGAAGTGAAGACAAACAAGGCAGAAATTAGCCCCTGCATGTACAGATCAACAACAAAAAACATTCGTGTTTTGTTCTAAAAACAGGAGCGGAACAAATTCACTCTTCTTGTAAACGAATCATTATAAATTCCAAAGATGGTCTGGTCAAGACCCTTGTCCTGCCTTTTTTTAGACAGGAGAATGTCTTATTTGACAAATCCTCTCTCCTCAAGCCACATTCATGAAAAAATGGATTTCCTCATGAAGCGCCCTCACCTACCCTTACTAATCCAGCAGAGAAGCCGGCTGAAATTTCATTATTTAACTTGGATGGTCATCGTGCCTTTTTGCTTAAGCATGGGGCTAATCATTGGATCTCACTTAAACGCTTTTGGGGAAATAAATGACCGACAGGAAAACGGACTTGCCAGCATCGCGACCCCGAACGGAGCCATTATTTTCGCCGAGGTGGCAGACACCTTAGACAAAAGAGCTCAAGGACTGATGTACCGGACCGCCATGGATGAAAATCATGGCATGTTATTTATTTTCCCCGAACCGGGGCATTGGACCTTTTGGATGAAGAACACCAGGATCCCACTTGATATCTTATGGCTGGACCAGAAGGGAACCATCATCCACATTGAAGCAAAAGTCCCGATTTGCACGAGGGTAGATGACCACTGCCCACGCCATTATTCGTACAAACAATCTTGGCAGGTTCTTGAGCTCAATGCCGGAACAGCAGAAAAGCTCCAACTCCTCCCCGGAAGCCGACTAACAATCTCCTTGCCTTCCCAGAACCGTACACCCTCTTAACTGCCCTTACCATTCACCTACCATCCTCTCACCCGCTTAGCAGAAAGAATGCCGTCAACACGTTGGATTTCCTGTAATATAAGTTCAAGGTGTGCAGTATTTTTAACTTCGATGACAAAATCTAATACGGCTTTCCTATCCTCCCTGGTAGAAATCTCTGCCCTGGTAATATTGGCTTGACACTGAGAAATTCCAGCAGAAACCTTAGCCAAGACTCCCGTTCGATCCAGGGTTAAAACTGACACTTCAACTGAATGGGTGCCATCAAGCTCCGAATCCCACTCCACCTCCACCAATCGATTGTGATCCCATTCTAATGATTGAAAGTTCGGACAATCGATCGCATGAATAGTCAACCCCCTCCCACGGGTAATATATCCACGAATCGGCTCACCGGGAACAGGCTTACAACACTTGGAGAGTTGCATCAAAACATCTTTGGTTCCCCCAAACTTCACAGATCCCTCCCGAAGAAGACCAGGCATTTTTTGCTGAGGGAAGAGGGGGACACCTTTCGTGGAATGCGAAGACCCTTGTTCAGCCCCTTCGTGAAAATGACTGACAATTTGATCCGGAGACAAACGGCCAAATCCAACCTGCCGAATCAATTCGTCCACCGTTTCACTGCCCTTTGCCTTAGCCATTGACGAGAGGCGATCCGACTTCAAAGATTGCGCGACGGGAAGATTGTGTCGCCGAAATTCTTGTTCCAACAAACGTCGACCAAGTTCCAGTGCCCGCTTTTGCTCTTCAACCTTAAACCAATGCTTGATTTTCGTTTTGGCCCGTGAAGTTCGGACAAATTTCAACCAACCGCGATGAGGCACCTGTGACGGGGAAGTCAGAATCTCTACCATATCCCCACTGCTTAACTGATAACGAAGCGGAACTAACTTCCCATTAATCTTTGCCCCTACACAATGATCGCCGATTTCCGTATGAATCGCATAGGCAAAGTCTAAGGGAGTGGCCCCGACAGGGATCTCCCGCACTTCCCCTGTTGGCGTAAACACAAACACGACGTCATGGAATAAATCCAATTTAACTGAGTCCATAAACTGGCGGTTATCGGCAAGGTCCTTATGCCATTCCACAAACTGTCTGAGCCAACTGAACACCTGTTCGTCCCGTCCGCCAACTTTCCCTGGCTCCTTATACAGCCAATGGGCTGCCACACCGTATTCATTAATTCGATGCATATCCGCCGTCCGAATTTGGAATTCCACATACTCACCTTGCGGGCCAACCACCGTCGTGTGCAACGATTGATACAAGTTTGAACGTGGGGTCGCGATGTAGTCTTTAAAGCGACCAGGGACGGGAGGCCAAATGGAATGCAACAAGCCCAAAATGGCGTAACAATTCATTTTGGTATCAGTCACAATGCGAATCGCCGTCAAATCAAAGATTTCGTCAAAAGAGACGGACCGACGCTCCATTTTCTGATAGATGCTGAAGAGATGCTTCGGTCGCCCATCAATCTGTCCTGGCAGTCCGACGTCCAAAAGTGCTTGCTGAGCCAGGTGAATCAGGGATTGAATATATTCCTGTCGCTCCTCATCCTTTTTGGCCAAACGTAACTTCAAATGAGACCAGGCATCCGGTTCCAAATACTGGAAACACAAATCCTCTAGCTGCTGCTTAATCCAACTCATACCAAGCCGATTGGCTAAAGGCGCATAAATTTCCATGGTTTCTTGCGCAATTTTTTTTCGCTTCTCGTCCGACAAGGCTTCAAGAGTCTGCATATTGTGCAGTCGGTCTGCTAATTTGATAAACACCACTCGAATATCATCGGCCATAGAGAGAACCATTTTACGGAAATTTTCCGCTTGCTTCTCTTCATCAGTTTTAAAAGGAATTTGCCCGATTTTTGTAACACCCTCAACTAAACGAGCCACGTCACTTCCAAATTCTTTTTCTAACTCGGCTCTGGTCGCTACGGTATCTTCGAGAGTGTCGTGTAAAAGCCCAGCAACAATCGCGGGAACGTCCAATTTCAAAAAAGTTAGAATCCCAGCGACTGCTAACGGATGCTGGACATAGGGTTCGCCCGTTTGTCGAGTTTGCCCATCATGCGCTTTCGCGGAATAGTCATAAGCTCGTCGGATGAAGTTGGTATCAGCCTCCGGGTAATAGGCTTTCACCTGCTCCATAAGCTGTTCAATATCCGTCAAGTGCGTCACGCCCATTTTTTCAGTCCCTCATCAAAGTGTCTCACGGCATTGACAGTGAATCATAACAAAAAAGAGAAAAAAATGCTGTTTTTTCATTCCAGATGCGGCGATCGGCCCCCGGTGGAATAAAAGGAAGAGGCCCAATTACCCCCTAAAGGAACACGTCATTCCAGAGGCGCATTCATCGCACCAAACCAGCAACTATAATATGCGAGGGGTTGAGAGGCCTGAGAACCTCACCTGAAAATGACTCTGAAAGGAACAGGGAACAGCAATGGCTTTAGTATGTCTGGCGAGTGAAAGAGGGCAGGCAAGAATTTTAGAAATCAACGAATCTTACGCATTTATTCTCCACCTTTTTGTACATAGTTTTTGACAAACTCAGCTGCATTCTCTTCTAATACTTTATCAATTTCATCAACCAGCTCATCCATTTCTTCTTTTAAGCGTTGGCCGGTCTCAGCAACACTCGGATCAGCCTGAACTTCCTCTGATTCTTTTGGAGAGCTCGGTTTTCGAGATTCATTTTTTCGCTCTTGCTTGTCCATGGTGCACCTCCTTGGTCAAGTCTATTCAACACCTCTTCTCAGCCTACTCCACACTTTCTCCAACCGTCAAGAAAAGCATCGCCGCAGCCTCGGACTTCGTTGCTCCCTTCCTAGCATTGTGATAAATTGCCTCCCGCGGGCGATTAGCTCAGTGGAAGAGCGCTTCCTTCACACGGAAGAGGCCACTGGTTCGATCCCAGTATCGCCCACCATGTATTGCAACTTTTCTGAATCAATTCCCTTTCGGCACGGTTGTGGGTCGCGTCATCGCAAGCAGGATGGAGGCCTTCTTTATTTTGCATTTGTCACCCACTACCAAACTCGGACCCTAGCACCCAAGTCACTCTTCTCTTCAACCAATCGACCATCCATCCCCAAGAGACGGTGATAATGGTAAAAACAAACAACCATCACAATCGACTCCGCGAAAAGCCGGCAAATTTCCTTAAAGCATTTCTGCTTTTTTGCTTACTCCCACATTGCGCCAGCTCCCCCCCTCCCTCCAACCTTCCGCCTTCCGAAAGCGACCTCAATCTCTTAGGAAAGGCCACTTTGTGCCAAACCAAAGCAGAGGCTCAAACGAGTTGGCTGCAACCAGGGTCGCAGGGATCTCCATGGGGTGGAGGGAATGAAATCTTTCGTGAAACTGCCTCACCCAACAAGCAAGCACAATGGTTCATGTTTAATGAAGACCAGACCCTTGTGGGGGTCATCACCGTATTCCCGCTTGGCCTTTCCTTAGAAGATTATCCGAAACTCCGCCATACTCTGGCGCAATTACCTCCGGCTCGTGAATTCTTTTTTCATTCTTCCCAACTATTAAAAGAGCAAACCCCCGATTCTGGCACACTGCATCGGACGGGAGAAGCCACGTCCACCCATCAATATTTCATGCGACACACCCATGGGAAACAGGACCAACTGGTCATGGCAGTTTTCGTTCTTGATCCCTATGAAACACTTTTAGATGGCAGTCATTCCAAATTTCTCTCCTATATTAATGATCCGGATTCCACCGAGAAAGAACTCCCAGGCCCAACAGGACAATTAGAGTCCGAAAAAGAATTTTTAGGACTTCAGCAATTTGCCAGAGGGGAAATTGCCTTATTTGCGTCGTGCGGCAACAAGCAGCCAGAAATAGCCTTGGACGCTTATCAAAAAGCCATTCAATATGGGTTATCTGATCCGAAACAGTTAGCGGAAGCCCACCATCGTCTTGGGTTGGCCTTACGAAGCATGGGCAGACTTCCAGAAGCCACAACTACCTTAGAGCAGGCCCTGACCATCCAGCCATACTCAGCAGTCATCCTAAATAGTTACGGCTCAGTCCTGGCGGAACTTGGAAAATTACCAAAGGCTATCGAAACCTATGAGCAGGCTTTGGCCTTACAGCCAAACTATGCTCAGGCCCGATTCAATTTGGCTGAAGCTTATGAATCCCATAATCCCAAACGCGCCATTCAAGAATATGAAACTTTCCTGATACTGGCAGAGAACAATCCTGAGGAAATGACAAAAGTTGACCTGGCTAAAGGGAGAATCAAAGCCCTACAAGGCGGAGCCAGACAGTAGCAAATCTAAAATCAATCGTTATGGGAAATACCCGGATTAAGCAGTGTTCGTAGAAAAAAGATCTCCATTGTGAATACCCCACACGCTAAGCCTTCATGAAATTCTATGCCGTTCGCCGCGGCCGCACGATTGGCATCTTTGAGAGTTGGGATGCCTGCCGTGCCCAAGTACATCATTTTCCAGGAGCCGAATATAAAGCTTTCCCCACCAGAGAAGAAGCCGAATCATTTCTTTCTTTTCGTTTAAGCAGTGAACCAATCAAGAAGAAGCCAGTAGCAGCAGCAACATCGGCCTCGATTATCGAAGTTTGGGTCGATGGATCCTGCTTCCCACAAGACGATGGCTCTCTTCGACTGGGATGGGGGTTACTGGCCAAAAAAAATGGTGTGGAGATTCACCGGGACAAGGGGAACGACATTCCACAGTCAGCCATGAACCACCGAAATGTCGCTGGTGAAATTCTTGCCATCCTCAAAGCCATCAGATGGTGTCAATCCCAAGGGATTACAGAAATGACGATCTACTTTGATTACCAAGGATTGGAAAGTTGGGTAACCGGAGCCTGGCGCACTAAACTGCCGTTTACCCAAGCCTACGCACAGACGGTCATCGAATCAGGCATCTCTATTCAATGGGTCAAAGTGAAGGCTCACTCCGGCAATCCGGAAAATGATCTTGTCGATCAACTCGCGAAAGAAGGGGCTCAGGGGAAGTAAGAAGAGGGCAATTTCAGGATGATTTCCAACGTCACAACTAAAACAGGACGAATCAAAAACCAGTTACAGCTTACCTTCTCCTTTTAAATAATTCCGGAAGCGGGTCATCAGTTCATCACCCAATAAACCAACATCAGGCTTTTTCTTCATGTAATCCCTGATCTCATCCAAGCGATGTTCCGCCTGCTCATTCCCCTTTAATCGTTTAACTTTTTGCATGGCATCGCCAAACGCATCAAAGGTCAGTTCCTGATAGCCAAAACTTCGAATCCGCTTGACGGCTTTCATCATCGCTTCATTTCGAAAGGTGGTGAGGTGTTCAGAATCGATAGTGGTTAGCCCGAGTTTTCTCGCACGGCGTTCTGCAGCTTTTCGAATGCCGCTTCGGACAAAATCCGGTGAGGTATGAAGACGTTTCCAGGCCTCATCCGTCCATGTCACCTGTGTGGGCGGAGCCTCCCAGAGACGAATCAAAGTCTCCGCATCAATCTTTACGATCCCTTGCTCACGGGCTAAATCTTCGGCGTCCCGCTTTAACATATCCGTCACAAATTCCATAGCAATCGGAGGTGAATCCTCAATGCGTTTATTCAACAAAGCCAAAGCTTCATCGGTCCATTCCATAGGCACGCTCTTCTCGAGCGGAAAATCACCTAAAGCTTCGACCTTTTCAAATAATTCCACATTCACTTCCATATGACCGCGTTCTTTGGCCACATCTTCAGCGATCCTGCCAATCATGCTTCGCATGAACTCTGGAACGGCCTCTAGTCGCTTCCGCGCCTCGGCGGTCCACGGGAGTTTGCCTTGAGCTATATCTTCGACAGCCTGAGTCATGCCTGCCGCGCCCCCCATCGAGCCCATCATTTGCTGCTTAAATTGGTCTAAAATTTCAGCCGTAATTTCTGCATACCCTAATTCTTTGGCCTTTTTTTCTGCGAGACGGCGCACCATGCCTCTCAGGAACGAAGGAGCGCGTTCCAGTCGAGACGAGGCCTCTTCCGTCCAGGGAATATCTTGCTCAGTTTGAGATGGCTCGGCCGTAGACATGGTTTAGACAGAGGGTAATTCAGGGTTTAGTAATTCTTTGATCTCTTTGCCGGCTTTAAAAAACGGCATGCGCTTTTCTGGGACAGACACCGATTCTCCGGTTTTGGGGTTACGCCCTTCTTTGGTCTGGCGGTGCCTGAGAC
>JBDSHB010000160.1:0-2595 GCA_039918695.1 Nitrospirales bacterium
AAATTCCGTGGATTCAACATCAATCCATCCACGAGTATGAATATTGGGAGTATGATACAACTCCTGAAAATATGCCTGCTCAAAATCCTTTTCTCTCGCAACCGGACCGCAAACCGTCAAATGATATTCTGGCATTCCTGCGAATGCTTCTAAAACCAAATCAAGACCTTTGTGCACCATTCCCTCACTCCCCAACCACAAAAACCGTGATCGACAGGCTTCAAAATCCTTCGCATCAAACCAGGGATACCTATAGGGAACCGCATTCGGAACCAGATACATTGGCTTATTAGCATAATTGAAATTTTTCAGACCAAATGCACAATGAACGACTACACAATCAGCAAATTCTATGGCCATGGCATACTTCGGGTCCATGAACCTTCGGGAACGCAAGGTCACATGCCTTCGCTCTTGCACCTCCATTAAACGTTTTGTTTCAGCATAATTATTGTAATAGGGATGAGCTGTGGTCGCATGCAATATTTTCACACAATCCTTATTCAGGACGTTCGCTATTCTTTCAAAATTCATCCGGGTATCGATAAAAAATGAATAATCCTTTTTTGGAGAAAATGCTCCATTCGTATTGGCAATAATATCAACAGCAAAACCGAGATCCACAAAAATTCCTGCCATCACAACGGACAATTGGGAGCTATAATGATAGTAAGGTATTGGTTGCCCCAGTTTGATTAAAAACCGTTCAATTTTATAGGAGAGAAGTACGTTCCCCCTGGGAGTTCCCTTTGGCATAAGAGAAACCACCTGTTCTCTAGGGGAAGGGGTTGTGAGGAAAATTTTGTTAAATTTTCCATAGAACTTCTGGAAAATAGCCAGAGTCTTGGTTACCCCCTTCCCTAACATTGGCCTTCACCTACCCCTGGAATTCGAAACATGCGGAAACCCGTGGAGAAAGAGGGAGAGACTCATTGTTCTAGATCGAATGTCTATTGTCCTTTAGATTTACTACTCGTAGATCCAAGGTGTTCAGCTTTATACCATTCCACTGTTTGGCGCAGTCCGGATTCAAGGGAAACTTTAGGTTTCCAATCAAGTTTTTCATATGTAGTTCTTATCTCAGCTTTTCGTGCTGGTTCCAAGACGCGATCGGGCAAGACGCCAAATAATGGTTCCAGATTACCCCCCACAATCTTGACCAATTTTTCCACTAAATCACGAACAGTCACGAGCGATCCCATACCTAAATCAAGAGTGCCACCCTCAATTTGTGGCATCTGAGCCGCAGCAAGAAATCCGTCGATGACGTCATCAATATAAATCCAGTCGGCGCTCCATTGCCCACTAGAAAGCTTCGGAGATTCACCTTTCAAGAGAGAGAGTACTACAGAGGGAATCAATTTTCGGGAGTCTTGTCCTGGCCCATATGTCATGAAGGTCCTGACAATCACCAAGGGAGTCCCATAGAGTGCATGGAACATACGTCCATACGCACTACTGGCCCATTTAGCAGCCGCATAAGGCGAACTCGGAATCATCTCGGGATCCTCGGATGGTGGCTCATTCAGGGACCCTGCCAATACGACCCGCTGACAACCGACTTCCGTCGCCACCGTTAGCAGATTTACGGTGCTTGTGAGCAGGCTATGGAATGTAGGCAACACAAGTTCCACAGTTTGAATAGCTGAGGCCAACCCCGACATATGAAAAATAATATCCGGTTTGACGTTTGCGAGCAGATTGCGTACTTCGCCCAGATTCTCCAAATCCGCTTGCGACCAGAGGGGTCCACCCTTGACGTTGAGTCGCTGGGTACGGGAAGTCGCGTGGACTTCCCCACTAATCGGGCATAAACGCTGGATCAAATGGGTTCCCAAAAACCCGCTTGCACCAGTGATCAACACTTTGACATCCGACAATGAGGTCATAATTGGCATTCGCAAGAGCGCCTATCTCGCCCTTGCCCCCTAGTATTATGCGAGATGTTCTTAAAAAGACGATCGCCGAAGTGAAGTCGGTTAGTTCGCATGGGATACTCAATGGCTACAAGAAAGACATCACTCATCGCCATTCCACAAAAACCTCCTCCAAGTTTCCAATACACCGTCATTCCCCTTTAAATGCTGAGAATGAACGGGCCTTCATGATTCGGCAGCTCAAAAAGAATCGACGGGATTAGATAGAGGAAATCTTTAGGAGGTGAAAAAATGACAAGTTCCCTTAAGATGTCCGAATGTACCCTTAATCCAAAAGGATAAGGAAAGGGGAACAATATTCATTAGGCAATAGAGAGTACGGAAAAAGTTAGGTCAACTGACACCCATGCATTTGCACAGACGTTACAAGGTTTTCTGATGTACCAATATCAATATATTTCCCCTCTGGGAACACCACCCCATACACCTGCAACCCTTTTTGGATTGCCGCTTGGATAACGGCTCCAACGGTTAGATCCTCTCCTTCCGGCTTCCCAGTTTTTGAAATCTGAACATCATTTTTCCTTCGATAGTCCTGAAGGTATTCATGCATAAACAGTGTAAACACTGGCGTCCACACCCCACCTAACCAACATAGCTGCAAGTCAGTTTTATCCGGCTTCAAAAACATTGCGTGAATTTTCCCGTTCTCATCTAT
>JBDSHB010000161.1:0-6007 GCA_039918695.1 Nitrospirales bacterium
AAAACCACGTCCCAGAAACGTCTGGAAATATTTTATATTCATTACGTTTCTCGCTTGGATGAAAAACTGTTGCATCCGTATGCATCTGTTGCGGATATAGCCGGAATTTATCACTCTAAAAGTGGCGTAGCTATTCATGCTTTTGCTACAAATAATCTCTCTAAACTTTTGGTTTCATATACGTCTTTTTTCATCATCGATTCGAACTTCCGTGGAGGCACACATGATAAAATCTGTACTTTTTGGATCCACTTCCGTGCTTCTTTCGATAGGCCTGGGAGGGTTACTATCCGGAGTCCTCTGGGCGGAACAATCCGTTTCGTTGGTTCAGGCTGGGGCTAAACACATCATCGACCATAAGGGTACGCAAACCACCGGCCCCATGGCCCAACTGGGTACAGACGGGACGCTGCACCTCGCCTGGGGTGGAGAAAAGCAGGAAGAGCGGGGCGTCTTCTATCTCAAGGTTCCACCTCAGCAGGAACAGTATCCCGAACCAACCAAAGTCAATCCATCCAGTCCTCCCGCCACTTCCCTCCACGAACCACCGGCCCTGGCGTTAGGGCACACAAACGATGTCTACATCACCTGGACCACCCCTCATCCGAATGCCGACGGAAAACCGTTTGCCAACCTTCTTCTCCTGAGCCGATCCGTTGATGGGGGCAAGACCTTTCTTCCCCCCGTTCAAGTCAACGACGACGAAGCCGTCACCGGCCATTCATTTGACAATCTGACCGTGACCCCGAATGGTTCTGTTCATATTTCCTGGCTTGATGCCCGGGAAGGAAAAAAAGATCCGGCCACCTATACCGTCGTTTCCCAGGATCAGGGCAACACCCTTTCCCCCAACCTGAAAATTGACGATTCCAGTTGTGTCTGCTGCCGGACACATTTGACTACGGCCTTTGATGGCACCGTCTATCTCGCCTGGCGAAAGGTCTTATCCGGAGCGGTTCGGGAAACGGTCGTGTCTCGTTCCATGGATAATGGGAAATCGTTTTCTCCCCCGGTCATCGTTGGCCATGATCAATGGGTCTTCGAGGGCTGTCCCCATCGTCCCGCCACCATGGGAGTCGATCAAGAAGGACGCCTCTATGTCACCTGGTACACGGAAGGCCCCGATGACACTCCCGGTGTGTATCTGGCGTACTCCGATGATCAGGGAAAAACCTTTACCCCCCGACGCTTGTTGAACATGTCGAAAGGCACGTTTCCGGATCATCCTCAAATGGCTGTGAATCAGGCAGGCCATCTACTCATCTCATGGGAAGAACAATCTCCGGTGCGACGCGAAGTCGTGTTCACCTATTCCCTCGACCGAGGAGAGACATTCAGTGCCCCGAAAAAGGTGAATGAGAAGAAAGCCAAAAGTCCGGCTGTGGCATTGAATGACGCGGGACAGGCCGTCATTGCCTGGTCGGAACAGGTGGCCTTCCCTGGATGGAGTACAGTAGTCCAGCCTCTTTCTTTTCCCACCTCGCGGACGGCTCAATTACACCCAATACCATGACACCGCTTTCTCTGCTCGCCTCAGGAGTCCTGGGAATGGCCGTGGCTTTGGGAAATCCTGCTTCCACCCCGTTCATTCTTAGCCCATTCGATACCGGTCAAACCCTTCCTCCGTTCCAGCTCCGCACCGTGCAGGGCACATCTATTCATTCGAACGAATTGGAAGGTCGAGTCCTCATCTTAAATTTTTGGGCCACCTGGTGTGGTCCTTGTAAAGAAGAAATGCCGTCGTTAGAACGTCTTCGTCAAAAATTCCCTCCAGACCAATTGGCCATTCTGGCGATTACCACCGATATTCGCCCACGAGAAATCGAAGCATTTTGGCAGCAACTCGAGTTACATTTCGATGTCCTCTTGGATGAACAAGAAGAACTCTCTCAAGCACTCATGGTCAGAAATCTGCCCACAACCGTGATCGTGGATACTCGCGGACACCTGAGCCAACGAATCATGGGGCCCAGAGAGTGGGATAGCCCTGAATCCGTCTCGTTCATCCATAACCTCCTCAACCCGAAGTAAATGCACCAGCGGCTTCAACCGATTGCCCTCCTGACATCAAGCCTGTTTCTCGCCATGCTCCTGGCATCCACGGCATGCATGGCCGTGCAGGACCTCTCTCACGACTCTCCGGAATCCCATCACAGCAAGACGAAACCTCTTCATGGGGTTCTCTGCAACTGGGCTTGTCACATCGGAAAACTTTCGTCAACCTCCCTGACCACCTCTCCATCGTGGCATTCGCCATTTCAGGCATTGGGCACCGTGCTTCCTCTCCATACCCTTTCTGGTTCGCTCCCATCTTTTTCGAATAAATCTGCCAGGGCTCCACCACACTTCTTTCTGTCATTTTTCTCCTAAGTGATGCGCATGGCTCCGTTATGAGTTGCGGGAGATTCACGTCTCCTTCCACATGATCATGTGGCCCAGCCCGGGTCTCAACGAACATTCACTCAGGACGTCGTAGTCTTCGTTGCTGATAACGCGCATGGCCCGGTTGGCTTAGGCCTATTCTATTTATCTTTTTTTTTGTAAGGAGATGATCTCGTGAAACAGTTGCTTTCGGTCTGTTCATGGAATTGGTCATTGCATTTTTTCGTATTAATCTTGAGCGTTCCGCCAGTTCTTAGTGTCTCCGCTCCAACTTTCGCTGCATCAAGTGAGAGCTCCGTCCCGTCCCAAGAAATTCTCCTGCAGCAACAACAGGAGCTGGAGGGAGAACTCGATCACGTCAACGCCCGACTTGAAGAAATCAGGAAACAACTGAGGGAAATAGATCAGACACCTGCCTCCCAACAATCAGATGAACACCGGCAAACCCAGGCAACGCTCCAAGATGAGGAAGTGGAGACCTTAGAAGAGATGAGTATCGTCAGCACCAGGATTTTGAAACGGCCGGAAGGCCTGACGATGTCCTCCACCCCTCAATCGGAAACCGATTCACAACCGACCCGAACCATGAAAGAATCCATGGAATCTCTTCCCGGTGTGGTGCTCCGACAGGCCAATGGCCCCAGAGACTTCAGTATTTCCATTCGAGGCTCCGGAGTCAAAACGTCCTTCGCCATTCGGGATATCAAAGTCTATGAAGATGGATTTCAGCAAACGCAGTCGGACGGATTGTCCCGACTCGATATACAAGACCCGTGGTTTATGAGATCGACCGAAGTGATCCGGGGAGCTGCGTCCTCACTGTATGACAATTATGCTCTCGGCGGGGTAGTGCATTTTAGAACCAGGCGGGGCAGCGACATCAAAGGAGTCGAGAGCTTCTTTAGCGGAGGATCCTACGGGTTTAACAAACAAGCGGTCGCCCTAGGCACACAATACAAAAATCTGGACGTGTCGATGTTTGCCAGTAACGTGGCTGAGAACGGGTTCATCCATCACAGTGAATATAATACCCAGACGTTGAATTTGAATTTCCGCTTCACCATCGATGACAAACAAAACCTCTACATAAAAGCCATGACCAATTGGCTGGATACGAACGTGCCGACCCGGCTCACCAAAAGTCAATTTAATAAAAATGATCGTCAGGCAGGAACGGGAACGGACGCCAGAGATCAAGCTCGTCTTGACCGCCGCACCATCATCGGGTTGATGTATGAACGGGAGTTGACTCCCGACCTCATCTTAACGACGGAAGGGGATTATGACGTCAAGGATATCAACCAATATTTCAACCAAATCACCGATAACGTGAATACCAATTGGAAACAATATACCGATTTGCGACACAGGGGGCAGATCTCCGGGATGCCGTTGAACAGCTATCTCGGGTTCTTCATCAATAACATGGAACAGGAGGGTCAAACCTTCCAAAATTTAAACGATGGCCAAGGTACGCGAGGCAACTTGATCCAGAATAACCGGGGAACCGTTCGAAATATCGGAGGACGATTCCGGGAAGAGCTGACATTCTTACCGGACTGGACCTTGGCAGCCGGCCTGGGATTTGAACAGTCCATGGTGAGCATCCAAACGATTAACTATGCGAATGGGGTGGTCTCCAGCCGTCCCAGCACGACCAAAACCTACTATAACTGGGCTCCTGAAATGTCGCTGACGTGGAAACCCAGAGCAGGCTGGCGACATTGGATCAGGGGGTCCACCGGGTATGGCATTCCGCAATTCAGTAATTTAACCCGAAACCCCGTCACGGGTCTTCCAGGCTCCAATTTTGATTTAAAGCCCCAAAAAAATGTGAACGTGGAATTCGGCCACGAAGCCCAGCTTCATGGAACTTTCAATATGCAACTTGTGGGATTCTGGATCTTCTTTCGCGATGAAATTATTTCGCAAACCATTTCAGGTGGGAATACGGCCTCCATCAATGCTGACTCATCGGAATATCGAGGTGTCGAGTTCTCCGCGGATTGGCGACCGATACCCGGTTGGCAATTTCACGGTGCGTACACCCACATTGATGCCAAGTACATCAATTTCATAGATCGGTATCTGGTGAATGGCGTGGCCACCGATGTCAAACAGGACGGTAATGACGTCCCCAACGTTCCAAGCGATGTCCTCAACATGAAGGTCATGTATGATGATGCAAAGAACAATTGGGGAGCCTGGGTCGAGTCCAATTATTACAATAGCTATACCCTGAACAATGCGAATACCGTGGGAATTCCTTCCTACTGGATTATGAACGTCAATCTTCACAAGACATTTACCTTCAACAATGATTGGGTTCGCTTTGCCAAGTTCTTTTTCGAAGTGAACAACATCGCGGATAAGACCTACGCGGCGTCCGGCCAAGTCGTGTCGGACTCGACACCCGATGCTGATAAGCAACTGTTCTTTGCCGGGTATGGCCGCTCTTTCTACGGGGGCGTGACGATCGGGATGTTCTAGTTATTCAATGGTTTTTTCGTAAGGTGGGTCATGGGTGAGGAAGGCCAGAGTGCCCCCTCACCATGCAGATTGCAACCAAATTGATCTGCATCCAATATGTACGAAAGGCATGATCGGGATGGGACCAGGTTTCACCTACCCAACCCTTCCTCTCGATTTTCCATCAAAAGCCAAAAAGGCGGGTCACAAGATGTGACCCGCCTTTTCACCTCTGAAAATGAGATAGCTTTAATGACCTTGTTGTAGGTGCTTCAAGCCTTCCTGACTATGCTCGCCCGCGACCTCGCCGTGTCCCTGTTTGTTATGGTCCACCGCTTCGCCGAGATGACTGAGGCCCTCACCGACATGGGCATTGCCACCCCCTTGTTTCGCCGCATCATCGTCGCTCTGACGCATTTACCATTGACCACACATGAAATTTTCTGACTATTCAATTTCTCGAGGTTTTTATTTTTTCACATGACTCCAGCCGAATTCCCCTCAACACATTGGGAAATGTGTTGCATGCATGAGCAACGGTCTGTAGACGATTTCCGTGGCTATTCCTATACTCTCCTCAGGTCGGACAGCCCTTTTATTTGATTCTGTTATGACCTGATCCATAAGGGTATCCTGACCAACATTAAAACTTGTTGCTCTTTTGGATAGGGGGTGCGATAGGGAACCCTGACCCCCTGGAAAAACCTTCTTCCTACTGTGGAGAACGATCGCGATGGAGCCTGGCATTAACTACCTCCGCTCTTCATCCCGATCTTTACGGAAACTGAAATACTCCCACGAAAGCATGAGATTCACGCCGACACATGAAACTACTGACGTGATTTCCTATTATCTTTTCCTCCCCACAAGAAGGATTATGATCCTTGGCTCTGTCATCTTTTCAGGATTTCTTGTGTTCGGTCTCTTGTATGTCTGATCACCTGTATTAGCGCTTCAATCGGGTGGCCTAGAACCCGGCGATCTCGAAACAGGATCTATGACATGACAACCATTTAAGGATCTCGATGCAGATCTCGCCTTTACGACGACGGAGATTGGCGGGAAGAATGGCTAGTACCCCGCGACAACTATTCTTAACCTTGCCTCATGGAAACCGGCGGACCAGCCGGACGTCGAGTATTCTTACAAGTGACGA
>JBDSHB010000162.1:0-5892 GCA_039918695.1 Nitrospirales bacterium
GGATTCCCTGCTTTTTTTATACCTTGGGTAATGGCCAGGAAACATTGTAGAATGAGATGGGCGCTCTCGACCAAGATGACTCGTGAGTGGTTTTGATGTGTATCACGGCTTTCATGTTCCAATTGAAATAGAATGGAATAACATATACGATGAGCGATTCTTCAGAATTTTCTTCCTCCAAGGGTTCTTCTCCTTCGGCTGGTTCCTCATTTTCAAAATCATCCCGTCAGTCCGGGAATTCACCATTAGAACTCATTGATCAATGCTTGGCATCTTTGCCTGAAGGGGATCAACGAATTCCCTTGCTCTATCAACTTCGACACCGGCTTGTTGAACAAACGACGGCTTCTCAACAACAGGAAGCCGATATGAAAAAACTCCAGGGGGTGCTTGAAAAGCTGACGGCCCCGGCGAATCGAATCGGGACGTTGTTGGATCAGCCTGATAAGGGCGTAGCCAGAATCATGGTTGGTGGAGCCGAATACTATGCCAATGTCGATCCCAGGCTCGAGGGGGATGGCTTAAAGGTTGGACATCAGATTTTAGTGAATGAGGCGTATGTCGTCATCCGGTCTCTTGGGTATGATCGGAGTGGTCCAATCGTGAAAGTTCGAGAGATTTTAGGCGATGGGCGTCTTCGTATTGACCAGGAGGCAGGCAGGCAGGGCATTCTTATTCAACGGGCGGATGATCTGGCTAGTGCGGACCTGAAGGTTGGCGATGAGGTTCGATTGGACCCGACTCACAGGATTGCCATTGAACGTTTGGAGAATTCTCAAGGCCAATCGCATCTTTTAGCAGAGTTGCCAACTGTGCGGTGGGAGCATATTGGTGGCCAGCAGGAAGCCATCGGGGCCATTCGCCGGTCAATAGAATACCCGCTCCTGCATGAGGGGTTATTCTCACAGTATCAATTCCAGCAACCCAAGGGGTTTCTGCTGTATGGCCCCCCGGGCTGCGGAAAAACGCTGATCGGCCAAGCCACAGCTGCGAGCCTTGGGCAACTCTTGGGGCAGGAACGTGAAACGCTCAGGCCTCATGTTGGAAATAAGGGACAAGATTCTCTTTCACAACTTCCGCCGATCGAGGGTGGGGTGTTTCTGCATGTTAAAGGTCCGGAAGTCCTGAATATGTGGGTCGGGGAATCAGAACGAATCATCCGGGATTTATTTCTCCAAGCCCGGCAACAACGACAGGCCGGAAAATTACCGTTTATTTTTATCGATGAAGCGGAATCCATTTTAGGGACGAGACGGGCGGTGCGATCCTATAATGTCTCCAACACCCTGGTTCCGATGTTTTGCGCCGAACTCGACGGGATTGAAAGCCTTTCCCAGGTGGTGGTGATTTTGGCCTCGAATCGTCCGGATATGATTGATCCGGCGGTGCTTCGACCTGGAAGAATTGATCGAAAAATCAAAGTTGGCCGACCTGGGCGAAACGATGTTGGGGAAATTTTGCGTGTCTATTTGACGGCTGATCTTCCGTACGACACGAAGAAAGCTGCTGGCAGCGGAGGAGGTGATGCGACTCCGGTGTCGCGTATCATCGATGGACTGCTAGAGAATCTCTTTCAGCGGAGCCAGGAGAATCGAGTGTTGGCTATCCGGTTGCGTAACGGACGGCGAGAAATTCTCTACCGTCGGGACTTATTGAGTGGAGCGGTGTTGGCGGGAATCGTCCGGCGTGCCAAAGAGCGGGCTATTGAACGGGCGATTCAAGCGGGTGACCAGAAACCATCGGGGCTGAGCCTCGATGATTTACTCATTGCCACCAATGAAGAATTCAAGGAGAGTGAAATCTTTCCGCCAGATGATTCAGCTGAGGAATGGTTGAAACTCTTGGATTATCACCCGGACCAGGTTGTCGGAGTGTCCTCCCTTCAGCCAGGAAAGGACGGAGAAGAGCATCGGACTTCTCAAATTGTTTAAACCTCCTTTTTTAGTAAGTTCTACCAAATGGGACATCCTCAGTTGAAAGATTGGAAGATATGAACCCGATTCGCCTCTTTGGTATTGAGACCGAGTACGGGATTGCGCGGGAAGATGTCGAGACCGCCGATCCTGTGGTGGAGTCCATGGAATTGGTGCGGGCCTATCTTGACGGACACTTTACCCGCCGCTGGGATTATGGGGGCGAGCATCCCCATGAAGATCAACGCGGGTTTCGTGTGACCGAGTTGGCCCAGGATAAAGAAGAGGACCTGTTTGCGGAGCAGGATGCCCACCGGCCTTTTTCATTCCATGAAATGAAAAGTGACCTTGTCCTCCCCAATGGGGCACGATTTTATAATGACCACACCCATCCGGAATATTCCACGCCGGAATGCCGGTCTCTTAAGGATATGGTCGCGCATGACCGGGCTGGCGAACGAATCCTTTGGATGGCGGCCCAACGGCGAAACAAGGCCCTGGGTGGAGCGATGGTTCAGCTGTATAAAAACAACACGGATTTTCACGGGCATAGTTATGGCTGCCATGATAATTATTTGGTCTCGCGCGCACTTAATTTTGAGAATTTGGCTCGTGGACTCATGCCTTTTCTGGTCAGCCGACAATTGATTGCCGGCGCAGGCAAGGTCGGTCGGGAAGCGCAAGAGCGCGGGTTTGTGCCGGGCGGATTTCAAATGTCCCAACGCGCAGATTTTATGGAGGCCGAGTTGGGCGTAGATACCATGCATAACCGCCCCATTCTCAATACACGAGACGAACCGCATGCGAATCGCGAGCGCTATAGACGCCTCCATCTCATCGTGGGCGATGCGAATATGTGTGAGTATGCCACCGCATTGAAGATAGGCACGACACGGGTGGTGTTGGATATGATTGCGGGAGGGCTCGTGCCGCCCTGTGAGTTAGACTCTCCGGTGCAGGCGATTCAGGCGCTGTCCCGTGATCCTGAATTGAACACGCTTGTGAAGCGGAAAGCTGGCGGCATGATTTCCGGGCTGGATATTCAACGGGAGTATCTAAATCTGGCCAGGAAATTTTTCATCGAAATGGATGAAGAGACGACCTGGATTCTTTGCGAATGGGAGCATGTGTTAGACCTTCTCAAACGGGATCGATTGCAGCTTGTGGGGAAAATCGATTGGGTGACAAAATGGTGGTTACTCGAAACCTTTAGCCAGGCGGAGGCCGTCGGCTGGGACGATCCTTGGCTGGCCAGTCTGGATCTGGAATATCATAATATTGATCCCGAGCGTGGATTATTTTTCGGGTTAGAATCCGAAGGGCGAACAACCCGGATCTGTCAGGAACCGGAGATTCAGGAGGCCATGAAGCATGGGCCGCTTGATACGCGTGGAGGACTCAGGGGATTGTGTGTGCAACGGTTTGGGAAAGACATTACGTCGATACAATGGGAGGGCGTGGATTTTAGCAGTCATAATGGGAAACTTCATCTCGACTTACTCGATCATCTTGAGCCGGTGTCTGTGTCCCGCTGTCGATCTGCAATAGAAAATGCCGCGACCCCCTTAGATTTGATGGAATCTATGGCATTGAAAAATAGTTAATGTGGAGGATGAGATTTATGAAAAAAGAATATGAATATATCCCAACGGGTGGAGGGCTTGAACGAAAAGAGCGGCCAGTCGATCCACTCTCGAAGCCATCGGGACCTGGCGATCAGGAATCAGGTCCTAAACGACCGGAAACTGATTCCCCATCCCCTGATAATCTCATGAAACGCATGCGAAAGGTGGATCCCAAGCAGGCGGAAAAGTATCGCCAGCGGACCGGGGAATAGGATGGGACAACAGGGAGATTTTCTTCAGGTTCTGCGAGAACGTGGCTATGCGGTCGACGACCTTCGCCAGCCATTCAATGGCAGCGGGCCATCAGGCCATACGGGGATCACAAGCGGCACGACGGTCTTTGCTATGAAGTATGCCGATGGCGTGCTCGTGGCTGGTGACCGCCGGGCAACCGCCGGAAATGTCGTGATGTATGATCGGACTGATAAGGTCTTGGAATTGGATCGGTTTTCCGTCCTAGCCATTGCAGGGGTTCCTGCTACCGCGTTTGAAATGGCCAGGATTCTCGAGCATTCTTTTAAGTATTACCGGAGAAGCCAATTGCAGGATTTGAGTTTTGAGGGAAAGTTACGAGCCTTATCGACATTGTTGAAAAACAATGCGCCTGCGGCGTTGGCAGGAACGGGAACTGTGGTGCCAATTTTTGCAGGATATGATCAACTTGAAGGATGCGGAAAGATCTTTTTCTACGACATCCTGGGAGCTGAATTCGAGGCGGTGGAATATGCCGTGTCAGGGTCAGGGTCCTCTACGATTCGGGGGATTTTGTTTTACATGAATCGGTGGGGGAGTGGTCCGGTTGCCGGAATGAATGAAGAAGAAGCCCTGACGTTCGTGCTTCGGCTGATGACCAGTGCGGCAGAGTTTGATTCCGCCACCGGTGGAGTGGACGCGCAGGCTCAACTCTATCCCATCGTGAAGCGGATTTCCGCCGATGGGGTGAGAACCATTCCTGCCGAACGGTTGAAATCGCTTTTTTCTGAAAAGGTACTGAACCATGTATGAAGAACCCTATCGATGGATTGAAGCCGTCGGCAATCGGCGGCAATATTTGGACGATCAATTCACGCAAGGCAATCCATTGGTCGGCGTCTCCTTTGCACAAGGGATTCTTCTGTTGACCTTTAATCGGGGTACGGAAAAGATCTATGAAGTGTATGATCGCATTGCGCTGGGAGGCATGGGACATCCTGCGGATCTGGAGAAATTACGGTACACCTTATTGGATATGGCTCACGTCGAAGGATTTCAACGGTCACCGGCGGATGTGACTGCTTCCCGCCTGATGAAAAATGGTTTGGCCCCTGCCATCAAACAGGCCTTTGAAGAAATTTTCAAGGCACCGTACATTGCTAAAATTTTGCTGGCAGAAGTCGGGGCTACCCAGGATCGCGATCGCCTGTTCACCATCAATTATGATGGCATGTTTGAGGAACAACGCGAATTCGGGCTGCTGGCGGCCTCCCCATCAATCCGTGGGCTTCTCACTCAGGAATGGAAACACCATAGTCCTCTCTCTTCTTTGCAGTCTGCGGTGGAGGTGAGTCTCCGGCTGTGGGGGATTGCGAGTCACCTCCAAACCTCGACTCCCTCTTCGGATTCAGAAGAGGAAGGAAGCACCTCTTCACCAGCCACTTCCATGTCCACCATTCCAGATGATGAGGCAATTGCTTCACGAATTCGTGAAACGCTGTCTAAAGAAACACTGGAATGTGTGTTACTGGATCGGGAGAGCGGGAAGATGGAAACCTATCGTGCTCTGGGTCAGTCGGAACTTCAGTCCTTCATTCCTTCGGTGTTTCAACCCGCCACCTAAATCCTGGCAGAGTGAGGTCCCTATGCATAATCGAATCTTCGGCATTGAAACCGAATATGGCCTGCTCATTAAGGCCGATCAACCGGACGTGTCTCCTCCCTGGGTTGCACGCCGGATCATCGAACATTTGTTTGGACAGAAAAAGCATGGCGTGATTGATTGGCATCATCGTGGGCATGATGAACCTCCAGGCAATGGAGGCTTTTTGCTCAACGCAGGCCGGATGTATGTCGATATGGGACATCTTGAATATGCCTCGCCGGAATGCCATTCATTGTGGGATTTAGTGGCTGTGGACCGTGCCGGAGATTGGCTGTTGCAGGACTGTCTGGATGAGCTTGGGCTTTCTGAGCTGGTATCGATCATCAAAAATAATATTGATCATGAGACCGACGCGACATTTGGCTGCCATGAAAATTACCTGGTCACGCGAGACTTTCCCTTTACCTATCAGGGGTTGGGGTTGCTCATGCCGTTTCTGGTGACTCGTCAGGTCTTTACCGGAGCCGGCCGAATCGGGATGGCGCGTTCCGCGGAT
>JBDSHB010000163.1:0-7168 GCA_039918695.1 Nitrospirales bacterium
CCGCATCCGGAGGCCATTCAGGATATTTCATTTCAGTTATCCTATCTCTCAGTTGCTGCAATTGCCCTCGTAGTTCTGGTCCGAAAACAGAAGGAATCCAACCTATCGGGATTAGATGCAGCCTTCCCACCAGCACAACCGACCTGGCTCGTGGGTCTCTGGCATAAGGCCTTGCTAGCCTGGCTGATCACCCTCGCAGTCAGCTTGGCCACCTTGCCTTTGGTCGCCCATGACTTTCATCAAATACCCTGGCTGGGGTTATTTGCCAATATGGTGATTGTGCCCTTGGTTGGCGCGTTGATGATTCCTCTGGGTCTGTTGTCAGGAATGCTCGTCTTAGTGGGGGGAGGAGGAACTCTTCCTATGGCCAGTGTGAATCAATGGGTCTTTGACTGGCTCGCGCAGGTTGTGTTGATGGTCTCACATATCCCGGGAGCGACTTGGTATGTCGCATCGCCCAGCTTGATTTCGATGGTCGTCTTTTGGGGAATGCTGGCTGGGGTTGTGGCCCTGTGGCATCGGCATCTGATTCGATGGGGGTGTGGCACAATCCTGCTTGCGATTCTGCTGTGGTGGGGATGGTCGCCACGCACCGGGTGGGATCCGGGAACCGTGCGAGTTACGTTCCTGGATGTGGGACAAGGTGATGCCACCCTCATTGAATTACCAGACGGTCAAACCGTGTTGATCGATGGCGGACCATCCTATCGACGATTGAATATGGGCCGTGCGGTCATCGGGCCGTATCTCTGGAATCAGGGGATCCGGCGTCTGGATCATGTGGTTGCGACTCATCCGCAATGGGATCATGTCGGCGGATTACCGTGGGTGTTGGACACGTTTGAAGTAGGAAAGTATTGGGATAATGGCGTCTCCCGTCCGGAACGATTTTTTTCTCGCCTCCACTTGGCGGTAAAATCTGCCGGGCTTCAGGAAGAGATAACTACGGCAGGAACTGTCATTGTCAGCCCAGGACCTTGTTCTCTGACTGTCCTGAGTCCTTCCCGCAGCCAACGGGCAGAGAGGGATGGTTCCTGGGCAATGTCGAGTGGAAAGGATCTCAATAATGGATCGCTCGTTACCAGGCTCGAGTGCGGGAAACATTCATTTTTGTTCACGGCCGATGTGGAACAGCAATCTCTCGATGAATTGCTGCACGTTTCCAATGGTTTTTCTGCTCGCATCGTGAAAGTGCCGCATCATGGAGCGAAAAGTTCTTTGAACCGTGAGTGGGTGGATCGACTTCAAGCAGAAGCGATGGTTGTTTCGGTTGGTGCCCACAACCGGTATGGACATCCGGCTCCCGAGGTGCTGGATGCGTATGAAAAGCGAGGCCTTCCTTTATACCGGACTGATCGTGATGGGGCGATCTGGTTCACCGCGACTCCCGGTTTTGACGACATGACGGTGAGAACAGCGAGGGAGGGAATCCTGCTCCAGGTTCAAGCTGGTCCGGGTATGTGGAGAGAGGAATGGGCCAATTGGACTCGGATAAGGAATCGATAAACAGGGTTTTCCCACATTTTGCGATGTGGGCTTCAGGGTCCTTTTCATGCTTGGCCTTCTACCCACTTTGTGATTCCATCTTGGATGTTTTACGATAGAATTCTCGTATCTGCCAACTGCTGAGGAGTTGGATCTATTCCCGCATGTTGGGAAGAGAAGTGTATTGAGTTTTGTATTAATTGTTTTAAGCCACCGTTGAGGATAAACGGTTAAGCCACGGATAAAATATTTTATCAAGACGGGTTGTCGGCATTAAAGGAGTTTCATGGCAAATCAAGCGCAATTGAAGCTCATCAAGGGGGGTGTGGACGCCTGGAATGCATGGAGAAAGGCGAATCCTTCCAAGCGCGTAGATTTGAGTGGTGGGAATTTTTCAAAAATGGAATTGTCCGGTGTTGATTTGGATGGTGCCAACCTCCAAGATGTCAATTTCAATCAGGCGAATCTTTCAGGTGCCATGTTATCCGGGGCAAATTTGACAGAGTCCAGTTTGTTGGAAGCAAATTTGACCGGGGCCAACCTGGAAAATGCGAATGTGAGTGACGCTGACCTTCTCCGGGTCATACTCGTACGGGCGAATCTTAAGGTGGCGCATCTAGCCAAAACGGATTTGACTGGGGCAGATCTGACTAAAGCGAATCTGCATGAAGCGAATCTTCACCTGGCCAATTTGCAGGGTGCAAAACTCACCGAGGCCAATTTGGAAGGATGTAAGCTTCGAGAGGCAAATCTGGGCCAGGCAGATCTCGCTGGTGCCAATCTTGTTAGTGCAGATCTGGCGCAGGCCAATCTCAAGCAAGCGAATCTACAGGGTGCGAATGTTGAAAAGGCTTCATTGATTCAGGTGGATTTGCAGGAGGCTAATCTTCAGGCTCTTGACAACATGACTCTCCTCCAATTGTCAAAAGCCAGATCCTTGCGGCAGGCTCGATTAGACCCGCCCATCTATGAACAGTTGGTAAGGGAGTATCCCCATGTAGGTGAGCAGGATTAGTTAAGAGACATTGGTAGGTATCGAGAAATTTTCACAAGTGAGGAAAAAATACGATGGGGTCTCGAAAGGTCATGCCAACGTTGGACAACGTGAGTTTTGATGATGATCTTCCTAATCTGAGAAAAAAGACTGGCCGCTTTTTATTGTGTAAACAGAATGAGGGTGGTCGTTCAGAAGGTCCCGCAGCAAACAACTTGTTGGTTGCTAAATTTCAAGGAGTGCTGGGTTTGAGCCAGTCGCCTTCTTACGTGCGGATGCCGCTGACTATCTGCAGAACCATGGCAGTGAGGAACATGAGACTGATTCCGGTGAAGATTCCATAGGCCGATTGGACCCGGCGTGTGGCGGTGTAGAAAATCGTGGTCAAGGAAAAGATGACGTATAACAGCGAGCCTGCAGCTAAGGCAAAAAACATGATGGTAAAGTAAGGGGATACTGCGAATCCGCTGATCAAAGTCCCAAGACACGTTGGCAGACCTGCTAACAATCCCATCAATATGATATCTTTTACGCTCGGTCTTGATTTTCCAGCCGAGCCGATAATGGCAAATCCTTCTGTTCCATTGTGTAAAGCGAAACCCATGATGAGGACCCCACTTAAGACCCATTCACCCTGCATATATGCGACGCCGATCGCTAGGCCTTCGCCCAAGTTATGGAGGCCCATTCCTAAGGCGATCATATAGGGTAAGAACAGCTTTGAGGGTTCCGTCCGGTTCCTGCCCTGCTGGCGTTGCTCAATGAGCACCAGCCCCACAAACCCGACCAATAAACTGCCGAGAAAGGCAACCCAGGATAGCGGATCCGTCGCGCCGGTGAATTCTACGGCTTCGTGCATGAGGTCAAAAAATAGGTAGACGAGCACACCCGTGGCAATTCCAGTTAAATAGCCTTCCCAAGCTCTGCTCATGGCCTTTGCAACTATTAAGGCCAAGGCGATGCCAAGATAAATCGGGAAAACTCCCGCAATCGCGCCAAGCCAGATTAATGGTCCAATTGTTTCCATAAAACAAACTTATCAAATATTAGAGTTTGTTGGCAATAATGAAACCAAGTTTCATTTTCAAATTATCAAAGATATGGGATGGAGCATCAGGGAATCTCGGATTTATGAATGGCTTCAAAAAGTGCTCGGGGTTGAGAGAGCGGTTCCCATTTCAGGATGCCCAGCGAGTCATCGACATAGACCGGATGTCGCATGCCATTAAGCACACAGGTTACACCTGGGGTACTGGCAACCGCCCAGAGAGCTTTACGGGCAAAGGGTTCTTCTCGTTTGGATTCTGGTATTAGGGGGTCAATGAGCTTACGAATTTCAGAGAGTTTCATCGCACTTTTTTGTGCGGCCTCCATGCGCATGACCTTGAGAAGGGAGACGAGTTCAGGGACATAGCGATCCCGCCACGATTCCCATATTTGTTCTTCTTCCTGTTTGCCTGCGAAATGTCGGGTGAGCAGTTGGAAGACCTGATTGGCATGTGGGGCAATCGTTTGTGATTCGATTTGGTCCCAGTGCTCGAGATTTTGGATAGACGGACGAATTCGTTTCAATTCTTCGGCCCAGTTGAAATAGTCTAGCGGAGCAGCCCCTTTTTCCGGCTTGGGGACGTGGGGTGCTAACACCTGCTTGTAGTCGTGCTCCAGCGCGGCGACTTTTGGCTGTTGGGCATCAAAATTCGTATTGGAAATTTCCACCTGGGGGTCTGCGAGGCGGATCATGCCCCCGCCTTTTCCCGGAATGGCATTCAGGGGCCGGTTCACCAGGACAGCAATGTTGGCTTTTTGGGCGAATGCCAAGACCGTTTGCGACTGTTCGGGGCCGGTATTCGGCGTGAGCAGGGCTCCCGATTCAAACACATTCATCGGGAGTTGCAATATACGGAAATGATGGTGAGGAATGCCGGCATGTTTCGCGGCGGCTTCAGCGGCATTTAGCATGCGAGAGAGTGAGGTGGCTTCGGGATTATCGGGTTTGGCCGCGCAGGTATTGGAGGAGATTCCATAGTATTGCAACCGGCCGGCGGCGATTTGTGTCTCCAGGTAAGAAAAAGCCTGTTGCAGGCGCCGATAAAACTCCTGCCGGAGATCTTCAAGTCTGATGGGATCAATCGACAAGTTCCGGTTCTTGGCATCGGACAGAAAATATTCTGGATTGTGCAGGAGGCAGATGTCCATGGTTTCCAGTCCCAGACGGTCAAGAGATAGAATGAGTTGTTCTTCTAGAAACGAAGGATGGAGGCAATGCCAGATGCCTTCGCCATATTTGACCATCTCGGGAAACGGTTTGCCGGCCTGTTCCCTGGCCTCTGCGCGCGTAAGATTATTTCCTTGCACATATCCGATTTTTGAGACCACGATGATTCGATCCCGAGAGACCACCTGTTTAGCAATAAGATCCTTGAGCACCACACCGACCAACCGTTCGCTCCCACCGTCGGCATAATTGGTGGACGTATCGATAAGGTTGCACCCGCCTTGTAAAGACTTTTCAAGTGCCCTTCGGTGGTCTTCCACCCCAAGGGTGATCCGGTAACCACCAAAACCTATGCGAGAAGTCGTCAATCCGGTTGAACCCAATGACGTATAGCCATGAGAGGAAGTGCGCGAATCCTGTGGGCTGGCCAGGATTCTGGCTACATACTGCGCCGTTCCTTGAGGTGTGGCATGTCCGGAAAGCCCCTGGCTGGTCAGTGCCTGCAGGGGTGGCTCTGGTGAGGTGGTGGTTTCTTGAGGAGGGCTCAATGCGTCAACGACCTCTTGCGGATCGGTGATCGGAGCCTGACAGGCAAAATTTTTACAGACATAGAGAGCGGATTTCCCATTGACCAGAGTTTTTCCAGTTAACAGGGGGTGAGTCGATTCAGTCTCCAGGGCTTGCCGATAGGCCAAAATGCGATACGGTACAAAACACCCATTGACCGCCGTCAGGAGTTGGCCGTATCCCTTGTCGCCGGAGGTTCCCACTAGAGCCAACTCCACCGGACCACGTAATAAAAGATCTACGACCATGAGACTTTTTGGAAACCCTCTGGGCACCTGCCCGATTTGTTGTCCATAGGCACGAATGGCATTGGTCGCGGCTTTCCGAAAGTCTTCACGATCGCCGTGAAATGATAAGCGAGCCAAGGCTGACGCGGCCACGGCATTCCCGCTTGGAGTTGCGCCATCGGCGCCTTCTCGCCCCCGGAGAATTAAGGCTTCATGATCGGTGGGGGTGGTAAAGAATCCACCGTTGTCCCGATCTTCAAAATCTCCCAGGATACGTTCAGCTAACGAAACCGCCTCATGAAGGTACCGTTCCTGGCCCGTGGCTTCATAGACGTCGATCATGGCTTCGGCCGCATAGGCATAATCTTCCAGACAGGCATTGAGATGGGCGTGCCCTGCACGATAGGTGCGCCACAGCCGGTTTTCAGGCCGTGAAAGCGTGGTCAGCAGGAAATCGGCGGCCCGGATGGCACCATCCAGATATGGTTGGTGGTTGAATACTCGACCGGCTTCGGCCATCGTCCCGATCATCATGCCGTTCCAGGCGGTGATGACTTTATCATCAAGTCCAGGTGGGATACGTTTCAGGCGAGCCTGGTACACTGTCGAGCGCACACGGGTGATCGTGTCTCGTAAGTTTTCGGTGGAACAGCCTAATTTCTCTGCGACCGTTTCTAGTGATTTTGTTGTGCGTGGGATGTTGGTGTGTTCCCAATTGCCTTCCTCTGTGATGTCGTAATAGGCGCAAAAGCGAGTGGCGTCTTGTTCATTTGTTACGATTTCACGTATCTGTTCCGGCGTCCACACGAAAAACTTGCCTTCTACTCCTTCGCTGTCGGCATCAGTCGCCGAATAAAACCCGCCTTCCGGTGCGGTCATTTCTCGCAAAATGTAATCTAAGGTCTCCGTAGCGACCTGGCGGTATCGATTTTCCCCCGTGACTTGAAAGGCCTCAACGTAGGTCCGTGCGAGGAGGGCATTGTCATACAGCATTTTTTCAAAGTGGGGGGCTAACCATTCATCATCAGTGGAATAGCGCGCAAATCCGCCACCGATATGATCGTACAGTCCGCCTGCGGCCATGCCATCCAAAGTTTTGGTGATCATGGCGAGTATTTTTTTCCCTCCACTCCAGTGGTACTGACGCAAGAGAAATGAGAGGCCTGTGGCGGGTGGGAACTTGGGCGCTCGTCCAAATCCCCCATAACGTCCATCAAAATCACGGGCAAATTGCTTGACGGCATCTTCAATCTCGGCTGCACCAACGGCAAGCGGAGATGCAGGTTGCAGAGCGGTTCGCAGACGTGTCGTGAATCGACTGGCTTGTTGGGCGATGTTGGATTGATCCTTCTTCCACCCTTCCCCAATGTTTGTCAGAATTGATCCGAATCCCGGACGACCATAGCGGTCAGCAGGAGGGAAATAGGTTCCCGCAAAAATCGGCTCCTGATCGGGGGTGAGGAACACGGTCATGGGCCACCCACCGTGACCCTGGTTCATGGCAGTGGTGGCCTGCATATAGATTTCATCCAAATCCGGCCGTTCTTCCCTGTCCACTTTGATATTCACGAAGTACCGGTTCATCAGTTCCGCGATGGGCTGATTCTCAAACGATTCCCGCTCCATGACGTGGCACCAATGGCAGGCTGAATAGCCTATGGAGAGCAAAATTGGTTTATT
>JBDSHB010000164.1:0-3617 GCA_039918695.1 Nitrospirales bacterium
GTCACCACCCCTATCTATTATGTCAACGATGTGCCTCACATTGGCCATGCCTACACCACCATTGCCGCCGATGTTTTGGCCCGATTTTATCGGCTAACAGGACACGAGGTTTTTTTTCTCACCGGATTAGACGAACATGGGCAAAAAGTTCAACAGGCTGCGGCCAAGGCCGGGATCGATCCGCAAGCACATTGTGACCTCCTCACGCCGAAGTTCAAGAATCTCTGGTCGCAATTGCAAATCTCCAACAACGGGTTTATTCGCACCACCGATCTTCAACATCAGGCAATCGTACAACGGTACCTTCAAGTCCTCTACGACAAAGACTTGATTTATCAAGCCGAATACACCGGTTGGTATTGCACCTTTGATGAGAGATTTTGGACAGAAAAGGATGTGGAGAACGGCCTGTGTCCGGATTGTCGGCGACCGGTGGAACAGGTCAGTGAACGAAATTATTTTTTTCGCATGAGTCGGTTTCAAAACCGGTTGAAGGAGCATATCCAGGAAAACCCCGACTTCATTCAACCAGACTCTCGTCGCAATGAGGTTTTAGGGTTTCTCCAAAAGCCCCTTGAAGATCTGTCAATTTCCCGACCCAAGTCACGGTTGTCCTGGGGGGTCGAATTGCCATTTGACCGGGATTGCGTGGCCTATGTGTGGTTCGACGCCTTAGTCAATTACCTGTCAGCCCTGGAGTACGTCGCTCGCACTCCGAGCACCTCAAAGTTCTGGCCCGCGTCGCTCCATCTGGTCGGAAAAGATATTCTGACCACCCATGCCGTCTATTGGTCGACCATGTTAATGGGCTTGGAACTGCCTCTCCCCCATTCCATTTTTGCTCATGGCTGGTGGACCGTGAATGGGGAAAAGATGTCAAAAAGTCGAGGGAATGTTGTTGATCCCTATGCCGTGGTAGAAGAATTCGGCGCTGATGCCTTTCGCTATTTTATTTTGAGGGAAGTGCCATTCGGCCAGGATGGCGATTTTTCCATCACGGCATTCGGGAGACGGTATAACGCGGAACTGGCGAACGATCTTGGCAATCTGCTCTCCCGCACTCTTACGATGCTGGCGAATTTTTCCAACAATACCGTTCCTCAACCTGATGCCCAGCACGAAACGGATCAGGATCGTCAACTCCAACATGCGGCTTCATCCCTTTTCCCTTCCATTGACACACACCTTCGCCACTTAGAATTTAATCGCGCATTGGAAACCACGTGGGGCTTAATCCAGTCAGCGAATCAATATATTGATAAAACCGCTCCCTGGATGTTGGCCAAGGATCCTGGGAATACCCCTCGTCTTCACACCGTGTTGTTTCATCTCACGGAGGTCTTGCGATTTCTCACGTTGGCGGTGTATCCATTTATGCCACAGATCGCCGAAACCATGAAAACTCGACTGGGGTTGTCGACCAATTTCTCCACACCCGTGTTGCAAGAATTCCCTCGTTGGGGTGCATACCTCTATAAGGGACAAACCAGTAAAGGCCCTTCGTTATTCCCCAGAAGAGATTCCCCCCCAACGGACTCCCAAAAGAGCCCATACCAGAAAATGACCATTCACCCGAACAGGACAAACATGGATACACCTCAACCCGTTCAATCGACCCAACAGCAACCAGCCCCAAGCGACGTGATACAGATCGGCCTTGCCGATTTCCAAAAAATTCAATTGAAGGTGGCCAAAATCTTAACGGCAGAACGTGTCCCGAAGTCCGAAAAACTCCTCAAGCTCCAGGTGGATATCGGAACGGAACACCGTCAGATCGTAGCTGGAATTGGGAAAAAATACGCCCCGGAAGAATTGGTGGGCCGAACCATTGTCGTCGTGGCGAATCTCAAGCCGGCAAAACTGATGGGGATTGAATCCCAAGGCATGGTATTAGCTGCAGGAGATCAAGAGGTCCTTGAACTTCTTAATATGTCCCAGGAGATCCCTGCTGGGACAAGGATCAAATGATGCCTTCTCGTCTTCTTTCACTTAAAATGTCGTGACAGACATCTCCATCAAGCGATGAAAGGAATACATTCTCAGGACAATGTCAGGAATAATCAGGGGGAGGGATATGCGGCCCGATAGGCAAAGAGATTAAGATGAGAGTACTGCCGCGTAGAAGCACGAAGAGTAAAAGGCTAATACGCCTCCCGATGTATCAACCCCTTCCAAAGAGTCATAATCATAATCTTCACATCAAGCCATAACGACCAATGCTCAATGTAATACATATCGTAGGCTAAACGTTTTTCCCAGGAAGTATTTCCGCGCAATCCATTAATTTGTGCCCAGCCGGTAATCCCGGCTTTCATTTTATGACGCAGGTTATATTGTGGAATCTGTGCCCGGAATTTCTTAATAAACTCAGGTCGCTCGGGCCGCGGCCCCACGATACTCATCTCTCCCTTTAAGACATTCCAGAATTGCGGCAATTCATCCAAACTGGTCCGTCGAAGAAAAGTCCCGATGAGCGTCCTGCGTGGATCGTGGGCTTCAGCCCAGATGGGACCTGTCTTTTCTTCGGCATCCATGCGCATAGTCCGAATTTTAACAATATCAAACGATTTCCCATCGAGGCCAACCCGAGTCTGCCGATAGAAGACAGGACCCGGAGAAGTGAGCTTAATGAGCACGGCAATCAACAACGCGATGGGTGAGGCCACCACCAAGGCCACGGCCGCACCACAGACATCAACCATCCGTTTCAGAAACAAATTCCACCCATAAAGGGGAGATCCTTGAAGGGTAATTATCGGTAACCCTTCAAACATTTCAGCTTCTGCTCGCAGGGTGACAAATTCATAAATGGATGGAATGATTTTCACTTCAGCTGTGGTCGCAGATAGGATTTCCATCAGTCCTTCAGCTTCGCTCTCGACGTCAGGAGGCAAACACAAAAAGACCATATCAACACTGTTCGTTAAAATAGCCGATGCTTGGGCAAAGGTTCCAAGGACCGGAGCCCCTTCCAATATTTGACCAACTTTTTCTGCATTCCTGGTCAAATACCCTCGAACCTGCAGACCAAGCTCTGGATGCATGTTGAGCATATCCCCGATTCGCTGCCCAAGTTTTCCTGCTCCGATAATCACCACCTGTCGTTGGTTGTATCCCATTCGCCGGAATACCCTGAGCACTTCCCGAAAAACCATTCTGGAACAACCCAACACCACCAGATTCAATAGCCAAAAATACACAATCACCAACCGGGAAAATTCAAATGGTTTTGAGAAAAATGTCAACGCCACCAGGACCAGAATACTCAGCGTATTGGCCTTGGCAATGTCGACAAATTCCGCCAGATGAGAGCCCATTCTTCGAGGCCGATACAGATTAAATGAATAAAAACAGATCCCCCATACGGCGACAATGGGGAAGAGAAGCCAGAGATACGGGTCAATAGAAGGAATGCCTTTGGTGATGGGAAACAGCGGCACAGAAAAGCGGATGAAATAGGCGCCCACCCAACACACGCAAATCACAACCAAATCAGAGAGGAAGAGAAGATTTTTCAAAAACTCACTGTGGCGTTTCAACATAGTGTGACCCGATGAAATTCATGGTAACCAGACATGATAATTTGCTGCATCTGCTGTTTGAAATGGGAGCGATCA
>JBDSHB010000165.1:0-3440 GCA_039918695.1 Nitrospirales bacterium
CAAAAAAAACTGTTCATCAAAACCCCCAATTTCATTCAAGATTGCTCGCCGACAACACAGGAATGCCCCTGAAACCCATGCGACAGGCTCCGCTTCATGAGGCAGATGAAACTTTGCAGAACACCGGCCCAGCAACCGACGAAAGATCCCCTGTGACCCCACACGCTTAGCCATCCAGGCCATCTGCTTATCCACCACAAGCCGGAACAACGATGGCCGATCCCCCATCGATTGCAAAGGCAGGCCACACGGATCAACAAGACGGCCCCCAACAATTCCTACTTGTGGATGCTTCTCATAAAATTGAATAAGCGTTCGAATGGCCTGTACCCCCGCAATGGTGTCCGGATTCAGAAAGAGGACAAACAGACCACTTGAAGCCGCCACACCGAGATTACACGCACGCCCAAAACCAATGTTTTCTTGAAGAGCCATAAGCGTGACTTGTGGAAATTCTTTCTGCAATTTGGCTGCGGTCCCATCCTTCGAATCATTATCCACAACCAGGAGCTCAATATCAGACATGTCTAGCAAGGAAGCCAGACAAGCACCGATACACGAGCTGGAATTATAGGTCACAATGATGATGGAGCATTGCTTCGGCGTATTTTGGATATCCTGTACTGATCCAGAATCCGTCATTTTTTCCAATTCAGTGACAACCAGACCCGGCCTAATAGACCGCTAACTGCTAACAGACTCACCCTGCGGGATATGTGAATGGATATCCCTTATTTTCTAGGAGCCCCATAAACCATGCGATCCGGGAATTCCGTCGACGCGCCGGAGGGGATTTGCCCGTCCGCTCAATCCAAAATTCATGGAATGAGATGCATAGATTACCGCAGTGCCTAAACCATGGTCATCAATTGAATATAGAACGCTCCTTAAGACGCAAGCTCAGTTTCTTCATAACTAATTCATTTCCGAAATCGTTTAAATGCCTATCATTCGGTGAAACGACAATTTCGTTACCACCTGGCAAATCAAAGACAACTAAGTCTTCAGAGGAGATCACGTCTTGCAACCGGCTTGAATAGTCCAAAAACACTCTAAATATATTCGCGTAAGAATCCGCCACACACTTAACCATTTGCATTCCTCGCTTATCAAAATCTTCTCGAACAGGATAGAAAGCAAGAAATTTCGAATGATTCTTTTCTACATCATTTTTTACATGCCACAAAAGACTTTCAGGAATCGCAACAAGATATTCATCTCGATTGGGTGGATTTATCATATAAGGAGAAAAGTGGCTCCTACTGTGTAGGAAATCTTCCCAGGACCTTACGGTGTAACCGATTTCATTATTGAGATCAAATATCGTGTTAAAAAACTCTACTTGATTAATCACTGTCAGTCCCAGGCAAATCTTTTCATTGTCATGCATTTGAATTCTATGCGACGATGGCATTTCTTGAAGCTAAAGACGAAGAATGCGTGGTTCTAATGTTTCTTTTTGAAAATTTGCAAGCACAGTCTCCATTAATTGAGCGATGGCACTATTATGCAAGTAGGATCCGGATGTAAAATAAGGGCCATATAGCTCACGATCGTTCAGCTTAAAGGTTGGCTTCAAATGTCCCTCCTTCTGTGTAGCACTTCTATCTGGAAACGCATTTTCCCAAAAGTCATTTCCTGGGGTTGCCCACAATACAACCAAGTCTGCTTTAAAAGTCCTAAAGTATTTCTGTCAGACGAGTAGCTGTTGGTCCTGTCCTCCCTCTGAAGCGGCAAGAGAAAACACTTTTACTGGTTTATTCAAATGACTAGACAGCGATTCCTGAAGAAACCGTTCAGACATATGTTCCGGCCGATCTGCATACGCTTCGACCTGGCTGTCGCCCACAAGCAGCACCACATAGTCATCGGTATGATAGTTAATGTTTTGTCCTCGATATCCAAACTGATTGGTTGTCAAATCATCATATTGTGATAATTTTCTACCCGCGGAATTTCCCCATCCCCAACCCGAGTTAAGTTTAGCTGGAATTCCAATCCCACGCAGTAAGGCTTCTATTATAAAAATAGCAACCATTGATGATCCCATAAAAAGGACCAAGTTCTGTTTCATTTGTTTCAAAGCTTCCACCGTAAGCTCGCCGCCAAGGAGACGGGAACTTGGAATTAAATTCGAATAGTCATTTTCGATTTAATAATCATGAAAAGTATGTTCTTTGGAAAATATTAGGAAAACCGGTTCATTCCCCTGACCCTGATTAGGGAACAACAATAGGAGCGGGAACAGGCTATTGGTTTCTCAAGAACCGGACGAACGAAACCAAGTTTATCCTCCATGGAAGGCAGACCAGACGAATCAACGAGACATCCCAACCCATCCCAGCGCAAGGATGCTTGAAGTGGTTCGGTAAAAATGGACAGAGGCAAAAGAGCGTGAATAATTTCTCGGCCTCAGGGTTTTCCCTGCATCCTTCTGAATACTGGCTTCCATAATTGCCCTCTATTGAACGATCTCCTCATCGGCCATGCCTTAGTCCCCCCTTGTGTCTCACCCGGCTGTGGTGTCAGGCCTTGGGCCTGCGCCTCAAACGCATTTGGGCTCAGGTAGCCCAACGTGGAGTGTAACCGGTGACTATTATAAAACATTTCCATATAGTCGATGACCGTGGCTTTGACGGTTTCAGAGGGCTGTTTCGAGGCCGTGTCGTCTAGCCCTTCGTGTTTCACACTACGGAACACGCGCTCCACCACCGCATTGTCCCAAAAATTGCCCCGCCGACTCATGCTACCGACCATCTGATGCCGCTGGAGCAGCGCTTGATAGGGCTGACTCGCATACTGATTCCCGCGATCCGAAGTGATGCAGGAGTCCAGGCGGGGGATGTCGCCGCCCAATGGCCATGTTCAAGGCGGCCGCCACCAGTGGGTCGCCATGGTGGACGCCATGGCCCAGCCCACAATCTTCCGGGAAAACAGATCCACCACTACTGCGAGATAGAGCCACCCGTCTTGTGTGGGCAGATAGGGGATGTCACTACCCCACACCCGGTTCGGTGTCTCGATCGTAAACTGCCGATCTAAGCGATTGGGCGCCACCGGTTCCCCATGGCGACTGTCCGTGGTGCGTGGGCCCCAGGGCTGCTTCGGCTTCACGCTCACCCCGGCGTGTCGCATCAGGGTTCGGGTGCGCCACCGACCCACGAGCACCCCTTCGGCTCGCAACGCCTGGCATAAGCGTCGTTGCCCGTAGGTGCGACGAGAGGCCGCATACAGCCGGCGCACCTGAGCCACCATCGCATGATCGAGGGCCGTCGGGGCCTTTTTCAGAAAGACATAATACCCACTCCGACTGACCTGCAACATCTGGCAGAGCACGGTCAGCGGATACCGCGGCCGTTCCCGGTGAATAAATGCATACCTCATCGCGGCTCGCTCGCGAAGAAAGCCGTGGCTTTTTTAAAAATATCCCGTTCTATCCG
>JBDSHB010000166.1:0-4720 GCA_039918695.1 Nitrospirales bacterium
GGTGACGGGCGGTAGACCTTCGGAGACCACAAGAGGTGAGAAGCCTGGCTTGATGTTCTGTTCGAGTTCCTTCTTCATCGCAGCCAGCACCAACGTGGCCAATTGTTGTGGATGGGAAAAATGACTGGTCAGTCGTTCAGTCAAGAGCTCCTGCCGAAGCTTCTTGATTTTTCGCCTCTGTTGCCATCTCCGGTAAAGGCATCAACCATTGTCAGTGGGATGCCGGCATCCTCTTTGGCCAAAAAGATCAGACAGGATTTCCGAAGTTCTTGAGCCTTCCGTAACTCCAATTCTGTAATCGAGAGACCATCCGGGTTGTGGTGGGCAGGCGGGATATATCCATACCGAAAAGCAAACAAACCAATATAGAGGTCCACCTTTGCGACATCATCTAGGCATTTATCAACGGGGCGTTGTGCTCCCGCCACATAATTCTCCATATTGAGCACGTGATACTCACTCTGGCGGAGCCCCTCAAGAACAGCATGACGGAACTCTTTGAGGTCTTCGAACGTGGAGGAGAGGTATATGGTCGGCATGGCAGGGAGAAATTTCTGTTATCAAAGAAAAACGCCCGTTCTCCTTTCAAGATCTATTTGGCCAGAATCCGGACATAACTTCAAGCCTGTTTAGACACAATGGTCCTGGACCACAACCGCTCTCATGCCCGGAACGAATGTCACATGGCCAACGCCGGATTGGCTGACGATCTTGACGATTAACAAACGATAACACGGAAACGGTGAGGAGGAAGGAGCGGACTCGAAAGAGTGAGGCGGTTTCTTGTTTCCCTCACCTCTCAGAATGTTACACTAGCTCCCATGAAGACCGACATAGCCCAGCAGGAAACCAAAACAGCTCTTGATCGCATTAAGCACTACCACGAGCAAACCAAGCATGAGTTCAACCGGTACGCCCGCTCGTTAGGACATTTGGATTGGGCGAATCAGCCCAACCCCTTTCGACGATTCGAAGGCGCTCCGCTCATCGCGCTTCCTCATCTTACACTCGACGAAGACCCGCTTTCGCCAGCATATGAGTCGCTCTTTCATCCACATTCGATCCCCTCACAACCCATTACCCTCAACACCGTCTCTCGCTTCTTCGAATATGGGTTATCACTCACGGCGTGGAAAGCTTACAACGGAACCAGCTGGGCACTACGGAGCAATCCTTCCAGCGGCAACCTCCACCCCACGGAGGGCTATCTCTTCACAGGCTCCCTGCCTCACCTTGCAGTGGAACCAGGGCTGTACCACTATGCCCCGAAGGAACATGCCCTCGAACACCGTTGGGCAATTCCATCTACACTCGCACAATCAATTCTCCAAGGCATGCCTTCTGAGGGATTTCTGGTAGGCCTCACTTCTATCCATTGGCGGGAAGCATGGAAATATGGAGAGCGGGCCTTTCGATACTGCCAACATGATATTGGCCATGCTATTGGCACATTGCGAATTGCCGCGGCCACCTTAGGCTGGAATCTGTTGGTACTGAGTGGCACCTCCGACGAGACCATCGCACGGCTTTTGGGTTTGACTCGAAAACAGGACTTCCACCATGCCGAACCAGAATACCCGGAACTATTGGCGGCCGTCTGGCCAGGAAACCTTCAACCCCCTCCCACTCCGAATCTGGCATGCCACGAAATCGATGATGCAGTGCTGTCAACAGGGGAATGGAAAGGTACGGCAAACCGGTTAAGCAAAGATGAACCAGTCCCGTGGGAAATCATCGATACGGTCACAGACGCGTCCTGGAAATCGACTCAAGAAACCGAAGACATTCCGTTTCATGCTCCAACGGCCCCACCCAGCAAACCTGAAAAGGTGGAGACCGAACCCCTGGCTGGTCACATCATCCATCAACGACGAAGCGCCGTCGCATTCGACGGACGAACAAGCCTTTCTGCCGATCGTTTCTTCACCATGCTGGAACGGATTATGCCAAGGGGGGGCTTGTCTCTTCCGGATCGCCCTATGCCCTGGGATGCCATTCCCTGGAATCCCACGATTCACCTCTTCTTGTTCGTTCACCGCATAGACGGGCTCCCGCCTGGTCTGTATTGGCTCAACCGAAGTCCGGACCACCGAGATGTCTCGTCTTTTAAAAGCGCGATGCACGAGCAGTTTGTCTGGTCGACTCCTGAAGCATGCCCGTCCAATCTTCCGCTCTACCTCTTGGAAGAAGGCAACGCCCAAAACCTGGCCAAACAACTCAGTTGCGGGCAGGACATTGCAGGGGACAGTGCCTTTGCCCTAGGGATGGTGGCAGAATTCGACGACAGCTTAGAAACGTTCGGCCCGTGGTTTTACAAACGGTTGTTTTGGGAAACCGGGCTGATCGGCCAAGTGCTCTATCTGGAAGCGGAAGCGGCTGGAATCCGATCCACCGGTATCGGCTGTTTCTTTGATGATCCGGTGCATCGGGTGCTCGGTGTGCATCCTCAAACCAAGTGGCAATCGCTCTACCATTTCACGGTTGGCGGACCACTTGACGATGGACGGTTGACCACTCTGCCGCCCTACGGCCCTCACGTCACCTAAGTCCCTATGATCCAGTGCCCGAATGCTTTACCGCGAGTATTTTTTGAACGTCCAACGTTGAAAGTCGCAAAAGAATTGTTGGGGAAGGTACTGATCAAGCAGGTTCCAACCGGCATAATTCGGACAAAAATTGTGGATACGGAAGCCTATGTCGGACCCAAAGATAAAGCCTGTCATGCCTCCAAAGGTCGAACAAAACGTACAGAAATCATGTTTGGCCCGGCTGGATTTACCTATGTCTATCTGATTTATGGAATGTACCACTGTCTCAATATCGTGACCGAACAAAAGGAATATCCTGCCGCAGTTTTAATTCGAGGACTGGAAATCCTGGGCGAAGATCCTTCGCCGGATTTGCTCAGACGCATCGACGGCCCCGGCCGGGTCTGCCGATTTCTAGAAATTGATCGCACTCATAACGGACTGGATGCCACACTCGGCACAACCCTTTGGATCGAAGACCACGGCCTCGCCGTTTCGCCAAAACAGATTCAGACTCTGCCTCGAATTGGCGTGGACTATGCGGGAGAATGGGCAAAGAAATTGTGGCGGTTCTGTCTGCCAGCTTCCACTCCGCCAAAGACACGTCGAATCATCCCAAAGTGAATGATTTCGAATCCTTTTGTCAGATATCTTGAACAAGATAGCCGGTCTACGTTACGCTAGGGCACCAGACACTTGTTGGCTACATTCCGTAAGCCACATGACACAATCCGCTTCTCATTTCTACGAACAATAAAGGAGGAAGACAATGGGCAATCCGCTCGATACGATCTCTGGCACCATCATTGCTGGCTTTGTATTGACTGTGGTCCTGTATGGCCTGGTCAAAATGCTGGTGTGACACCTCATCACCTCCAAAGACTTATTTAATCAACCTAACGAATACGAGGACATCTTATGGAAAGTTTATTAGCGTGGGGGCATTACCTCGCGGGCATTACCTGGATTGGAATTCTCTATTATTTTAATTTCATCCAAGTGCCGTTTCTCAAATCCGTCACACCCGAAACCAAGGCTGAGGCCTTTAAACACCTGGTGCCCAATGCGCTCTGGTGGTTTCGCTGGGGAGCCCTGTTCACCTGGATATTTGGCGCCGCCTTGTTAATGAATCAGCATCGGATGGGAAGTGCCTTTATGCTGCAGGGACAGGATGCCGTGATCGGCATGGGCGCCTGGCTGGGTACGATCATGTTACTGAATGTGTGGGGAATCATTTGGCCCAATCAGAAGAAAGTCCTTGGGCTCAAGGAAGCGACACCGGAAGAAAAAGCCAAGGCCGGGCGGATGGCCCTATTGGCGTCACGCACCAATACCTTACTATCCATACCTATGCTATTTTTCATGGCCAATTCCGGCCATGCTTCCGGTTTGTTCTGATCTCAATCAATCATTCATATCGAATCGGAATCACGACAAAAGCCGGGGTCAAAAGACCCCGGTTTTTTTATACAGCATCCTTTTCTCTGTCGGCTTAACAGAGGCGCCGGGAGGGATTGTAAGTACGAGGAAGCCACAGTCCATAATCTGGAGCAATAGGAATTCTCCATCTCATCCAGAATCCTGAGTTCGTTCTGGGCTCCTGGTCCCACCCCTCCCTTGAGTCCATCCCTCGCTGCTACCGCAAGGATAAGGAAAAACTAATCCTGGACGACGATATGCGTGTCGGTTTCTTCCACTCCGGGGATTGTGTGGATTTTGGCCATGATGAGGTTGGACAGTGCGCGGTCATCAGGCGCATTGACCAGACCAAAAATATCTGGCTGACCGAAACAGGCATGAGCCTGTTCCACGCCAGAAAGGGCTTTGAGAGTCTCTAACACGTCCTGGACTTTTCCTGCTTTGACTTTCATGAGAATATACGCTTTGGCTGCCATACAAACCTCCTTGATGAATGCGGATCAGATTTCTGTGATCAATAGCGATTTTGATTTTGGTATACTAAAGACATGATCGATATCGCTTTGCCGGATCATGGTGAAAGTACCTTTGTACCATAGATGGAAGGAAGCTTCCATTCTCTTCCCGCTCACTCCCAAACAGCCCAAGCAACCAAACAGATGTTGCGGATGCCCTGCCTTCCTCAGGTAGGATGAGAGATTCTTTCTCCTTATTCCTATTCACCTTGAAGGAAATCTTGTGTCTTCTCGCATTGTGTCGTTGATTCCTAGCGG
>JBDSHB010000167.1:0-4282 GCA_039918695.1 Nitrospirales bacterium
GGATGGCAAGACATCCAATGGCCGGGGCGCGGGACCGTCCAGGACCTTTCCAGGCACGTCATACACGCTACCATGACACGGACATTTAAACTGTCGGTCCTGGGAAACCCAACGGTAGCCACACCCTAAATGAGGACAAATCTGAGAAAAGACGGTCACCGTTCCATCCTGATGCTTCAGGGCCCAGACCGCTGTGGTTTTTTTGGCTTCAAGCCATCCATCCTCTACGGTCATGGCATAATCAAGATCCGTTAGTTCCCCCACAGGAAGAGCGTCAACCTTTCCGACCGGCATCCACGACTCTTTCCGTCGCTTGAGAGCCGGAGAGATGACATAGCCTATCAAGGGAATGGCAAGGGATAATCCGATGAACGCCGAGGAAAGTCCGGTGACCCATTTAAAAAATTTTCGCCGCGTCCCTACGGGTGTCAAAATATCAGGATCCTGGCAGTCGGAGTCCTTGTCTGGCGGTTGTGAACGGTTCATGGATGACAGTTCCGATGGACAAGAGGGTGGGATGAGAATTTCATGAAATGCTTATCTGGTTCAAATTCTTAAACAGGAAAAAATTACGTTGGATCGTTGACAAAGGTGCATTGACACAATCAGTTCGTCATTGATCGCTGTGATGTTTGTTGTGTGAGGTCCTATATGACCTGACCTCTCTTCTATTGGGAAAGTTTATTATGGGCATTCAAGGCCGCGACTTTATAACATTCCGCAAGAGTCGGATAATTGAAGACATGGTCAATGAAATAGTCCAGACCGCCTCCTAACTCCAACACCGCTTGGCCAATATGGATCAGTTCGGTGGCCCCTGTGCCGATTGCATGGACTCCCAACAATTTTCTCGTCTCCCGGTGAAACAGCATTTTAAACAGCCCGCTGTCATCCCCCAGAATTTGCCCGCGCGTAATTTCCTTATAGCGAGCCACCCCGGTTTCATATGGAATTTTGTTCTCTGTCAGTTCATGTTCATGTGCGCCAATCATGGAAATCTCGGAAATGGAATAGATTCCGAACGGAAAGCGTTGATCCATGGGACCGGCATTGACTCCAAACGCATGACAGGCGGCGCGTCTCCCCTGGGCGGCTGATGTGGCAGCCAGACTGGGATACCCAATCACGTCTCCCGCGGCAAAGATATGCGGAACCTCCGTTCGAAATTCTAGATCGACTGTAATGCGGCCTCGACTATCCGCCTTCAATCCGCGCCTTCAAGATTTAATCCAGTGGTTGCCCCGACTCTCCCGGCAGAATACAGGACCATATCGGACACAATCCGCTTCCCGGATTCAAGATGAATCACGGCTTGTTTGAAAGCGCCTTCAGGAATGTCCAATTTTTCTACCGTTTCTCCCAGCCGGAAGGTCACATCCCGGGTTCTCAGTTGATGCATGAGTTCCTCAACGATTTCTTCATCCAAAAATTCCAACAATCGCTCCCGTTTGTCCACAACCGTCACATTAATATCGAGTGCCGCAAACATGGACGCATATTACATCCCGATTACCCCCCTCCCACGACCACTAATTTCCTTGGCAGGTGAGTGAGATGGACCATTTTGTCGCTGGTGAGAATGATTTCGCCATCCACGGGAATACCCGGCGGAGGAGCCGCAGTGGTTCCTACTGCGATAAGGATATTCTCGGCGGTGACGGTCTTTGTCCCGTTTTCTGAAGTCACAAGGAGAGTATGGGCATCTTTGAATGAGGCTTCTCCAAGCATGAGTTCGATGTTGTTCCTCCAGAGCTGAGCCTCGACCATTTCAATTTCCCGGTCCCTGACGAGATCCACACGGGAAAACAGTTTCTCAGCCGATGGACGGTGACGAACCCGTGCTCCTCCTACCGGTTGGAGGAATGGATGATTTGAAGCCACAGAGGACAGAACAGCCTCTCGAAAGGTTTTGCTTGGAATGGTCCCGAGTTCCACACACACGCCTCCTGCGCATTGCCGGCGCTCAATCACCACCGCTCGTTTTCGGAGCTTGGCAGCCTGGACGGCAGCTCGGTGCCCAGCAGGTCCACTTCCAATGCATAAAAGATCAAAATCATACAGGTCGCTCATAGTGAAATCGCACGCCTCCCCGCTTATCTTCTATCAATATAGATACCGGCCCCGTTTTTTCTTATTCCTGATGAAGCATAAGCATGAACCATGCCTTAACAATCAGTTGTAGAGGCGGGTGGGTGTGATGATGCCATGGCAACCCATGACAGACGGTGGTGGTCTCACCGGGTCAATCCACCATGTGCCGTGGGCTCATTGCCTATGATTCTGGAAAATTGAAAAGATCCCACTGGGGTTGCTACAAACACGATACATTACAATAAACCCACTCATCGATCGCCGCTCATCGCCCTATTTCATTGCGGTGGTATGCCGCACACGAATCAGGTTCCTATGAGACACGAATCTCCTTTGCGAACACAGGAAGGGAGAGAACGGCGAGATCAAGAGGACACGGGTCACATGAGGCTTTATCCCTCGTAGGGCTGCTTTAGGTGTAGGACACCACCAACGTCAGACGCATCACCACACGACACGCCAGACCAGCATGTGCGAAATTCCCCAAATCCGTCACCCAAGAGATGGGGGAAGCATCAAAAAGTGTTTGGCAGATCGGAAGCGGCGGTAGACGAAGAACGGGAAGACAATGATATCGATGGCTTGGTGGGTGGCCGGAATCACATTGGTGACATGGTCAATTGCAACGACTCCGGTCCTGGCAGAGGAACCGGTGAGCCTGCCCCAGAAAGAGGAATGGTCACCGGATGGATGGACCCAGACACAGAAACTCGAGCCTCCTCAATGGCATTATGGCGGGTTTCTGGATCTCGGATATTCGCTCGATTTCAATTCCCCTGACAAGCACCTGTTTCGCAATCGCGGGACCACGCCCCGTGTCAATGAACTCGATCTCAACATGGGCGGTGCTTATATAAGAAAGAGCCCGTCCGAGCAATCCCGCTGGGGTGCAGAGCTATTGGGCCAGGGCGGACAGGATTCCAAGGCTTTCGGGTTCGGGACCAATCTTCCTCATGTGCAAGGGTCCGATGTCCTACGTCACTTCGGGCGCGCGAATCTCTCGTACCTGGCTCCGGTCGGCAACGGCTTGACGTTTCAGGCGGGACTCTTTAACAGCCTCATCGGTTATGAATCACTGTACGCCAAGGATAATTTCAACTATACGCGCTCCTGGGTAGCCGACTATTCACCGTACCTCATGTTCGGGGCGAATGCGGTTTATCCGTTCAACGACCGGTGGACCGGTGCCGTCTTTGTGATCAATGAATATTTCCACCTTCAACACGCCAACAATCTGCCGAGTTATGGAGCCCAGACGATTTTCACACCCGATCAGTCCTGGACGATGAAGGAAACCATCTATTACGGCCCTGATCAGTCGAACACATCTCTCGAATTCTGGCGATTCTTTTCAGACACCATCGTTGAGTGGAAATATGAACAGGTCACGATTGCCGGCCAGTACCAGGTGGGAACTCAGAAAAATGCCATGGTTCTGGGCAATCCCCGATTAATCTATATGGGAGCGGCCCTCCATACTCGCTGGCAAATCAACAAATCATGGCTTGTCGCGCTTCGACCAGAGTTGTATTCCGACCCGAATGGTCTCATTACCGGCTTTGAGCAATTCGTTTGGGCGGTCACTGCCACGGCGGAATACAGGCTTCCATACGAGTGGACCAATTCCATTTTCCGGCTCGAATACCGGCATGACAACTCTACAGGTCCCGGTGGCGGGTTCTTCAAAGGAGCTGGAAACCGTTTGACCCCCTCGCAGAACTTACTGATTTTTTCCGTCATTTGGACATTCGACTCACAATGCTCGAACACGCCGTGCTGAGAGCACTGAGAGAAGAGGCGCATGGACCTGGGAAAAATCCGACTCACAAAATCCGAAAAAGCTGGAATGGTGCCACAAAGACTAAGGCAGGAAGACACGCATCGTGGATCCTGCAATCCATCCGCTACCGACAAATCAGGAAAGAGAGCTGGAAACAGCTCTTCATGATCCCAAGAGGCTGCTTGATCAACGCCAGATATCCGCACTTCGTTCCATCAACCACGGAAGACCACGTGACAGAAGGAGTCCGTATGACACGGATAATGTGCAAGTCAATCACGAGGAATGGTGCACCCTCCTGACGTGTGAATGGGAAAAAGATTAAAAGTCCCGGATTTCATGAAAGGGCTAACCATTCCATTCGCTGCAAGAGATTTCTCCATATGACCGGTGGAGGAGGAAAACATCTGG
>JBDSHB010000168.1:0-9461 GCA_039918695.1 Nitrospirales bacterium
CCGTCGCGGCGTTGTTACATGATGTCGGCTATATGCGGCTTCCTCTCAACCTTGTTCAGGCACGGTGGGGGAGCATTGGGATTGATTATTCGTTGTTGCAGCAACATGTCGATATGGGAGTGGCGCTGATTAATAAAAAATCGCAATTTTCGCCGGAAATCGTTCATATTGTGCAGGAGCATCATGCTTATCTAGATGGCTCAGGGTATTCCACGGTTTTAGGGGGAAAACCGGTCTCCGATTCTGGGACTTTATTGGGGCTCACTGATTATGTTGATGAGTTGCTCTCTGTGGGAAATGCCTCCGGGTCATTTCCTGTGGCTTTAGCGATTCGGCGAGTTTTCCAAGAAGCACAAAAGGGTAAGTTCCCGACACGGTTTGTCGAAGCCATGATTCGTGTGTTGGGGGTGTATCCGGTGGGCACAGTTGTTCAACTTTCTACTGGTGAGGATGCCGTAGTGGTGAAACAGAATCCTGAGATGAGTGTGAGACCACAGGTTAAAATTATCAGGACCTGCACTGGCGAGATTCTCAAGGAACCCGAGGTGAGAAATTTAGCGACTCATTCAGAATTAAAGTATGAAGTGAGGATTACGAAAGTGCTTGATTCTGCAGATCCTTCTATAAATCTTCGGGAAATTTTCTCCTAGCTCATGTGGGCCAATCCTCTCTTGTTTCAGACTCTTTGGGATGGACTGATGGTCGGAGTATGTCTGGTTGATCGGAAAGGTCAATTAACACATATGAATTTGGCCGGCTCGCGCTTGTTAGGATGGGGAGCCGCTTGTCCGACGAATGTGTCCTGTCATGACCTCTTGGAATGTCTGGTCCCCTGTGAGAAAAACCGCACGGAAATCTGCCCTCTTTCAGGGTTACTGCTAGAAAAAACGATGCTGTGGGTTCCACGGACTCGTTTGCGAAGTCGGCAGGGGACATGGTGTTGGGTGGAATTGAAAGGCCTTGTTGTGGATGACGTGGAGTCTTCTGGATTCCTCTTGATGTTTCGAGATCTTAGTTCAGAAATGAAATTGACCGAAGAAACCCGCCGATTAGCGTCCATTCCAAAGGAAAATCCATTCCCCGTGATTGAAGTCGATGCGGCGGGACAACTTCTATATGCCAATCCCGCTATGGTTCGCCTGATGGAAGAAGCCCATATTGGTCAGGACGGTTTTTCCACGGCTTTGCCAGATCGGTTTTTGGAGTTGGCTAGGCGTTGTTTGTCACAAAGACATCTAGAGATGCATTACGAAGTGAGTGTTGGGGAGAGACAATATTCCTGGACATTTGCTCCCCATGCGGATTTGGGATTACTTCGAGGCTATGGCATGGATATCACCGAACCAAAGCGAGCCGCACAAGAATTGTCGGCCTTTGCGGATACCTTGGAAGCGAAAAATCATGAACTGGATCACGCATTAATTAAGGCTGAATCTGCTACTCGAGCCAAGGCAGCGTTCCTGGCTGTGATGAGCCATGAAATCCGGACCCCCCTAAACGGTGTTATTGGTATGGCGGAGCTATTACTTAATTCGTCTCTGAACCGGGAGCAACAGGAATGTGCCAACATTATCCGTATGTCCGGCGAAGGGTTGCTTACCATCATCAATGATATTTTGGACTTTTCAAAGCTTGAGTCTGGTCAATTGGTATTGGAGAGCATTGGGTTCAATTTGACATCTTTATTGGAAGAGGTCGTCGATCTGTTTTCAGAGCGGGCCCATCGAAAGGGCCTGGATTTGGCAGCCTTTGTTGACCGGGATGTGCCTTCCGAGCTGTTTGGGGATCCGCATCGTTTGCGACAAATCCTTTGTAATTATCTTTCCAATGCGCTGAAATTTACGATGGAGGGATCGGTCTTGCTGCGCGGTTCGCTGATTCATCGAGCGAGTCCTGAGGGTGGTGGGTATCTGGATGGTCTTAATGATCTTTCCGGTAATCCGGACGAAGAGCCTCTGCTTTGGATTCGATTGTCGGCTCAAGACACCGGCCTTGGTATGGCAGAGGAGGTTCAGCAGAAAATTTTCCAGGTGTTTACCCAGGCGGATAGTTCCATGAGTCGGAAATTTGGGGGATCCGGTTTGGGATTAGCGATATGCAAGCAGTTAGCAGAGTTGATGCACGGGACCGTCGGGGTGAGGAGTCAACCAAATCAGGGGTCGACATTTTGGTGTGACATTCCCTGTCGGGCATCACGGACTATGCATTCGCCACGCACGGACGCCAGATCAGTCGCTGGCAAAGAGGTCTGGGTGATCGGTCCCCAGCAATCGTCAGGGTGGGTGATAGGGCAACTTCTTCAAGAAGTGCGTGTCAAGGTTCTGCAAGTGAAAAGCATTCAACAGGCGAATATCTTGTTTGAAAGTGTCCACGAATCGGACCGGCAGGTCGCAAGGGTTATTCTGAGTGATCGTCTGGAAAAAGCGGCTGTTCGGGAATGGTTGGAACGAATTCGATCTTCCTCGCCGTTTCACGACGTCAAAGTTTTGGGTCTAAAGCCATTTTGGTATCGCAAGGATGATGAAGAAAAAAGCTTCAATTTTGATGGGATGATCACGCTTCCCTTACACCGGAAGCAATTTTTTCAATGCATATTAGGCGAAATGGACCATCCGGGACCGTCAGATTTACCAAGGGCAGCTGAGCGGCATCCCGGTGAGATAGTGCAGCGTACTATTGAGGCTCTAGAACCACCCCTCCTCAAAAAACAGGCGGGACCTTCGGTACTGATTGTGGAGGATAATCCCGTGAATCAACGGGTCGCAGCGGGCATGTTAGGAAAACTCGGATGCCAAGTGACGATCGTGGACACGGGAAGCCAAGCTTTGACATTGTTGAAAGATACAGATGTGGATTGCATTGTCATGGACTGGGAGCTTCCCGACATGGATGGGTTGGCCATCACTCAACGTATTCGGGAATTGGAACATGGCGGAGCATTTGTCCATACATCTGCCTATTGGCATCGCCATCATGGTTTGGCCGCTCCTCCGGTTCCCCATATTCCGATTGTCGGGATGACAGCCCATGTGCTTCCTGAGCATGGGCAACAATGCCTGGAGAACGGCATGGATGATTGTCTTTTTAAGCCGGTTCATTTACGAGACTTTGAGCGAATACTCCGGCAATGGGTAGGGTTTGTTCCCAGTGCCATGGACTCGTCCTCATTCAGAACAGATGACAAGGCTGATCGGACGGGGACTTACTCGGTTGCCACTAGAGGCTCAGAACCGGAACGCCATGAGGCAACTTTCTCCAAGTTCCCTGCGGACAGTGAGCTCTATGACGTCTCTGCCGCGTTGCGCGCCCTGGAAGGAGATGAGGGTTTGCTGTATTCCTTGTTTCACATTTTTAAGGGCACAACCCCGGATTTAATCAAAGAGATGCATCAAGCTATTCACATGCAGAATCGTCCCGAGCTCAAAAGACTGGCTCATCAGTTGAAAGGTGCCCTGAGTGCCGTGCATGCCATGCATGAAGGGAGGGAAGCTGAACAACTTGAATGCAGGGCTGTCTCGGCAACATTTTCGCATCTTCATTTAGCCGTGATCGAATTAGAGGAGGGGGTCAAACAGTTGATCCGTGTATTTGAACGCCTAAGTCTTTTACAAGGAGAAACGGAGGGGCGGCCTTCTCCTGCCATCTCTTTCACAAATGAGGGTACACGGAATGACCATGCTTCGTAAGTCGGGATCAGTTGGTGAGGAGAGCACAATTTTCCACTATCTAAGAAGAAGTCTCAAGTTTTCACATGATTAGTCCGATACCACAAACATTACTGACCAAACTCTAATGAGGGTGCCACAATGAAAGATTTGCTGACCTTAAGTGAAGTATCGACGTTTTTGAAAGTCCCAAAATCGACAATCTACAAGCTTGCAAGGGAACGTCGACTCCCAGGGCATAAAGTTGGGAAACACTGGCGCTTTGTTCGGGAAGAAATTGAAGCCTGGGTGCAAAATTCTGGAGGAGAGTCGGTGATGGTTGGTGCTGGGCCACAACAGACAGCTCGGGACAGGTTTAGTTTGAATTAGCTTCTGCTGGTGGCCCTTGACTTTCTTCCTGGAGGATAGGCCGAGAGCCCTATTAATTACCTGCTCATATTCTGAGGGCAAGATGCCCCGGAATGAGCAAGGAAGCGTATCCCTGGTCTTTGAACGTGCTCAGAAGCGTTCACGTTCAGGCCTTTCCCACCGCTCGAGATAGAATTTCCTATTCCTTCCTAACCTTGTCTGTCCAAAACAATTCATTCCTGAGTCATCGGATGTTGGTGATTTTCTTAAGACCTGGGGGAATTGACATCAACCAAGGTTCAGGTCGTGAACACCCGAGAAAATCATTCTCCTTGTCTACGGCACGGGCTGGGTACCAATATTGACCCATGAAATAACGAAAGCCGAGATGTGGAATTTTATAAGGACGGCTAAAGAAACAAGAGAAGAAAACCGAATTTCGAATATGCCAGGTAAATCCACGATAATAAGAATGTCAACGAATCCAAGATGATTATTTAATGGGAATACCCACATTGCCTGGGATTTCATGGCCCAAGGCGTAAGGAGCGCATCATGATTGATACCGGGATGAAAGTGTTGGTGGTAGACGATATGTCTACCATGCGTCGGATTGTGAAAAACGTGTTACGTCAAATCGGCTTTTCGGACATCATGGAAGCCGAAAACGGGCAGGACGCCTTGACGAAATTGAAGGCCGGTGGCTTTGGGTTGGTGGTGTCGGATTGGAATATGCCTGTGATGCTAGGTATTGAGCTTTTGCGGGCTGTTCGAGCGGATGCGGAATTGAAAACGCTCCCCTTTTTGATGGTCACCGCTGAAGCGCAGAAGGAAAATTTAATCGAAGCAGTCCAAGCCGGGGTCAGCAATTATGTCGTTAAGCCATTTACCGCAGAAGTATTGCAAGGAAAATTAGAAAAAATTTTTGTTAATGTTCATCCAGCGAAAACGTCATAACGGGGCAGAATATCCTCCGAATATTACGAAATAAAGGAGATTCTTATGCTCGTGGATCGGATGATTGAGACCGAGGTGCCAGGCGATGGAGAGATGCCCGAGGAGGGCGTAAATGAGAAACGTTCCATTAATGTGGAAATGGAGGAATTGGCCAAGTATGTGGAAGTGATTACCAAAACCATTCGGGAAATGGAATCCCCGGTGACCTCCACCTCAGATCAACTGCCTCAAGCCACCTCACATTTACATGATCTTGCCAAGATGACGGAAGAGGGAACGCATAAGGTTCTCAACCTGACGGAAGAATTGGAACGGAACCGGGAGGTGATTCAACATCATTTGGAACAATTACGGGCCAATGTGGCCGGAAGAGCGGTCAAGGATCTTGATGCAATTCTGGTCATGGTGAAGGCTGATGAAGAACGATTGTTAAATATTCATGTCGCGTTGTCTTTCCAGGATCTCGTGGCCCAGCGCGTGGCAAAGCTCGTGACGATTTTAAATGAAATCCAACATAAATTGTTGAAGTTGGTGGTCATTTTTGGCATTCAGCAACAGAAGGGTGGGGCAGGATTACCGGGTGAAGGACGTGGGTATGAAATGCTGCGTCAGTTGGAATCGTCAAAAACGACGGCCCTTCAACAAGATCTGGTCGATAGCATCATGTCTGAATATGGAATGTCCTAATTGCCCATACACGGACCTTTAGTCGTGATGGCTCACGGTGCGTGATGGGCTGAAAGAGAAAAGTCTAGGAGCTGAGAACAGGTGATTGATGATTGATGAAATGAAAGAAATACTCAACGACTTTTTGGCGGAGAGCTCGGAAATGTTGGATGCCCTTGACCAACATTTCGTGAAGTTGGAAACGGAACCTTCCAACACCGAACTGCTGAACGAGATTTTCCGGTGTATGCACAGTATGAAAGGATCAGCCGGCTTCTTGGGGTTTACCCATTTGGTTGAAGTGGCGCATCAAGCTGAGAGTTTGTTGAACAAGCTGCGACAGGGTGAGATGTCGGTTTCTCCGTTCATTATCGACATTATTTTGGAAGCGGTGGATGCGGTGAAAATGCTCCAGTCCGATATTCGGGAGACCGGAGAGGATTCTCATGTCGAGACCCAGGGCATTGTGAATAAATTGGCGTTAACGATGGATAGCTCCGACGATCTGATGCTGTCAGTCCCCCCTCCCCAAAAGGCCGTGATGAACCCAGCCCCTTCCGCTCCTTCTCCACCTCCCGCAGAGATGACGCCATCTTCCGTGGCTGTGCCTCCTGATACCTCTTCCTTGTCTTCTCCTCATAAAGTACCGCCGCATGAAGGACCAGTAGGGATTGAAGGGGTGGCGGAACCAGCGGCCTTTTCTGAGGGGCCCGTGGGATTATCTGACGTATTAAATAAAATGAAAGAAGCGGCGACCCGAACTGTTCAAGCCGCTAGTGCTCCGTCTGGCAAGCCATCAGGTGGTAAAGAAGAAGACCAAACCGTTCGAGTCGAAACCAAACGCTTAGACCATGTCATGAATCTGGTGGGAGAACTGGTTTTGAATCGCAATCGTCTTATTAAGCTGGGGAGTGGGCTGGAGGAGCAAGATGAAACGAACCCAGCTCTCCGGGAATTAAACGTTACCTTGGCGCAACTCAATCTGGTGATCTCTGATTTGCAATTGGCGGTTATGAAAACACGGATGGTTCCTATTCGCAAGGTGTTCTCACGATTCCCAAGATTGGTCCGGGATTTGGCAGGTAAGTTAGGTAAGCAGGTTCGATTGGAATTAGTGGGAGAAGATACCGAAGTCGACAAGTCTGTGGCCGACGAATTAAGTGATCCGTTGATCCATCTGGTGAGGAATTCGATGGACCATGGTTTGGAGACGGCGGCTGACCGGAAACAACACGGTAAAGGTCCTGAAGGGTATGTGCGATTGTCAGCCCAGCAGGAAGGTAACAGTATTGTGATTCGGGTTGAAGATAATGGGCGCGGGTTGCAAGTGGAGAAAATTGCTCAAAAAGCCCTCGAAAAAGGGCTGGTGGCTCAAGCCGAATTGGAAGCTATGAGTCCTCGGGAAATCATGAATTTAATTTTCCTTCCAGGGTTTAGCACGGCGGACCAAGTGAGTGATGTGTCGGGTCGGGGCGTGGGCATGGATGTGGTTCGTACCAATATTAGTCGCATGAATGGAAGTTTGGAGTTAGATTCGGATCCGGGTCAAGGGAGTCGCGTGACGATCAAGCTTCCGTTGACCGTGGCCATTATTCAAGCACTGATGGTGGAGGTGGAATGTGCCACATTTGCCATCCCGCTGGCTTCCGTGGTCGAGGCCGTCAAAGTCACCAAGGAAGAAATTAAAAGTATAAATGGACAGGCGGTGTTGAACCTCCGTGAACGCATTCTTCCGCTCCTGGATCTTGGTGAAACCTTTCATATTCCCAGGGACCGGACTGGTGTTGAATGCTATGTCGTAGTCGTAAAGATCGGTGAACAACAGTTTGGAGTTGTGGTGAATCGATTGCGGGCGCAAGAGGAAGTCGTGATTAAGTCGTTGGGGGAATTTTTGGCCAACGTTAAGTGCGTGGCGGGAGCGACCATTACCGGAGATGGCAAAGTGGTCTTGATTTTGGATATGGCCGATTTAGTACGTGAAGTACAGACTTCAACGTATACCGGTATGCACTAATGTATAAAATCAGTGAAGCGTGATGCCCAGGGGGGGAATAAGTAGGTCTGGCTAGGCTGTCTGTGTTCGTAACCCGACAGGCATGGGATCAGCTGTGGATCTATACAGAAGGAAGACCTGTGCCACGTTTGGTGAGTGGAAGAGTGAGGAGAGCGTAATGGCAAAATGGATGGCAGAAATTGATCAACGGACCGGGCTGGCCGGGGCAAATAAGATGGAACTATTAATGTTTCATTTTGGAACTAATGAGACCTACGGAATTAATGTTTTTAAGATTCGGGAAGTCATGAAGCTCCCACCCGTGGTGAAAATTCCGGACTCCGATCCCCGAATCCTGGGATTAGTGAATCTCCGTGGAGAAAATATCGCTTTAGTGGATTTGAAGCAGGCGATTGGACTCGGACCGTTGGATCCGGTTGGCGCGAAGTTGATCATTGCGGAATATAACGATAACAAACAGGGATTTTTGGTAGGCGGCGTTGATCGGATCATTCGTATGTCGTGGGAACGCATTCAAATTCCTCCACCGATGCTCCAGTCCAACCGGCAAGGGGCGGTCACGGCTATTACAAAATTGGAAGATGGCCGAACGGTGTTGATTTTGGATGTGGAAAAGGTGTTGGCCGAATTGCACCCGCGAAGGGAAGAGGAATTCCTTGTTGGGATTGAACAGAACGATGAATTAGCCGGAAAACGTGTCTTGGTTGCCGATGATTCGCTTGTGGCCAGAAAACAAATTACCAAAACGTTGGAACGGTTGGGCATGAAATATGAAGAAACACAGACGGGAAAAGAGGCGCTCACCCGGTTACGACAGTATGCGGAGTTGGGTGACAAAACAGATCGAACCATTTTCAACTTTGTCGTGGGGGTCATTACCGACATTGAAATGCCGGAAATGGACGGATTTTCTCTGACAAAGGCTATCCGTGAAGATCCCCGATTACAGGCCCTTCCCATCTTGATGCATTCCTCCTTGTCCGGTCAGTGCAATGTGGATAAAGGAAAGGCTTTGGGTGTGACAGATTATGTGACTAAATTTCATCCAACCGACCTTCGTGACAAATTAGTTCAACATCTCGGAAAGTCTTCGGGAGTTGTGGTGCCGTCGTAAAGGGAAGAATAATAATTGTAGGTGAGGAGAAGCAATGTACTGCCCCATATCAAGATCCATGAAAAGATTAACAAGAGGATACCAATGAGGAAGCCGACGTGGAATGTAGGCATTACGACAAAATTAGTTTGGATTCTTGTGTTTTTTTCGCTGATTCCTCTGAGTGTTCAAGTCTATTCGTTGTTTCAAACTGCAGAGGTTTTGAAAAAGGAGGTTGGAGTTCAATACCAGGACGTGGCGGAAGTGATTGTTGAAAAAATTTCCCTCTATCTCGCTGAGCGTTCTGCGGATGCTCAGATCTTGAGTCGGAGTCCGATTCTTGGTGGTGCGGAGCTCTGGGAACAAGCTATTCGTTCCCCACACGAATTCGTCCAGGTATTGAATGCGTATGTTCAGGCAACGGGGATGTATTCTTTGGTTCAAGTGGTGGATCTGGAAGGCAATCTGATCGCCGTGAATGATCATGATGCAGAAGGCCAGCCTCTTCGGACGGAGGGGTTGTACGGGAAAAAATATGGATTGACTCCGTGGTTTCGGGCTCTCCAACAGGGGGGAGAGAGGGGTCGTTCGACAGAGTCTTCCTTGACAAGACATGTGACCCAAGAGGTCTTTGTGGAAAGCGTCATGGTAGATCAAGATGTACAGGCACTCTTTCCCCAAGAGAGCAGTTTAACAATCGGGCTCTCGGTTCCTCTCT
>JBDSHB010000169.1:0-5053 GCA_039918695.1 Nitrospirales bacterium
TTCGGAGTGCCGGCGGTCTGGATTGCCCCCTCCGAAAAGGAGCGCGCTCAACTGGAGGGTTATACGGTCGTCGATGGGCCGGCCATTATTGCCACCCATCTGACGGAATTTATTAAATCCAATGGGCATGAATTGCTGGGTCGGCAAGAGGTCCAGAATTTGCTGGATAACCTTGCCAAGACGTATCCCAAGGTGGTGGATGACTTGATTCCGACTCAAATATCGTTAGGAGCGGTGGTGAGAATCCTTAAGAATCTCTTACGAGAACGAGTGTCGATCCGCGATCTGCGGACCATTTTGGAGACTGTTGCGGATTACACCACTCAGAGTAAGGATCCTGACACCCTGACGGAATATGCTCGGCAGAATTTATCCAGAACCATTTCGTCCCAATATGCCAATGCCGACGGATTGCTGCAGGTGATAAGTCTGGATCCGATGCTGGATCGCCGGTTGATGGAGGCGATGCGGCCCAGTGGTGGAGAACAAGGGGGGTTGCCTCCCAGTTTGTTGAATCAGGTGATTCTGTCGGTCCGTCAGGCCATTGAGCGAGTTGTCAGTCAAGGGTATCAACCCGTGCTGTTATGTTCCCAGTCGATTCGATCCCAACTGTATCGCTTAGTCTCGCCGGGTGTGCATGCCCTGGCGGTGCTCTCTCCGAACGAGTTGGACCCTAAAACTCAAATTCAAGCTATTGAAGTCGTGAGGATGCCACATGAAGCTGAAACGGTTTGAAGCCCTCTCATTACAAGAAGCTCTCCAAGCGGTGAAAGCGGAACTGGGGCCTGAGGCGGTCATCGTCTCGTCCCGCAGGATTCAAAAAGGGGGAGGCCTGTTTGGCCTGCTCAGTCAATCGATCATTGAGGTGACGGCAGCGGTGGATCGTTCATCTCAGGCGGAAGTTGAGCCCGCACGTGTTGATCGATCTTTTCAGTCCCTTCTAGCCAAACGCTTTGTGCCTGATGCGCCTGCTCCTCCACCGGTGAAGGCCAAAGCCGATCACAGTTTTTCGGAAGCCCTCCAGGTCGCGAATGCGCTGGATCCGATGACTCAGCACCTTCATGAGATGCGCCAGGAAATTCAACGATTGCGGGAGGAACAACAAGATCCTGAACGGGTGTTAGGACCCTTACGACAGGAATTAGAAGGCCTGCGGATTGTGGTGGGACAGGTGTTGGGAAGTCAGATGGACAAACGGGTTGAAGGCTTACCTGGGGACCTGATGGACGTCTATCAGTCGTTGGTGTCTCAGGGAGTGAACCCTCAAACCGCGCATCATCTGGTGCGTGCGGTGGTGGAAACGCTCGGGACAGCTGGTGTGGGAAATCGCGAGGCGATGAAAAGTCTGTTATGGGAAAGAATGGAGGAGGCTGTGGCCGTCTCGGGTCCAGCGGTGTCCAAGCATTATGGCCAAAAAGTGATGATGTTGGTTGGGCCGACAGGCGTGGGGAAAACAACGACCATTGCCAAGCTGGCAGGGTTGGCCCGTCAACAGGATGAGCATCGGCGAACGGTGTTAATTACGTTGGATACGTATCGCGTGGCGGCGGTGGAGCAACTTCGGGTATTTGCAAAAATTTTAAAAATACCTCTGGAGGTAGCGGTTTCTCACAAGGATTTCATGGAATGCATGGGACGACATCAGCATGCGGATTTGTTGTTGATTGATACGGCGGGGCGAAGCCCCAAGGATCAAGCCGGGTATGATGAATTATTTGCGATTACCAGGGGACAAGTCCATGTGGAAACGCATCTGGTATTAGCCGCCCCCATGGCCGAGTTGGTCCAGATGGACACCATTCGCCGCTATCAATCGGTTCCTATTCATAAGCTCATCATTACGAAACTGGATGAGGTCTCGATGGGTGGCGGTCTCTATAACGTGTTGTCACAGACGGGCCTGCCGGTCTCCTATCTTTCTGCCGGACAGCGTGTACCTGAAGATTTAGAGGTTGCCACCCGAACGCGCCTGGTTGAATTGGCCTGGGGTCAATCACCGGGCCAGGTCCTTCAGGAACCTGTGCCGTTGACGGGGGTAGCGCACTAATGGCCGGGTCATCATCCACACCGCTACTGGTGCCCGGCGTCTCGGTTCAACGACGACTGGATCAAGCCAGTGGATTACGCGCCGCCATGAACGTCAACCCACAGGAGCCCTCACGCATTCAGGTGATTGCGGTCAGTTCAGGAAAAGGCGGGGTCGGGAAAAGTAATGTGGTCGCGAATTTAGCGGTGGCTACGGCTCGTCAGGGACGCAAGGTGTTGATCATGGATGCGGATCTCGCCTTAGGGAACGTCGATATCCTATTGGGTCTCACTCCGCAGTATACGATTGAGGACGTGCTCTCTGGGCAACGACGCTTGGAAGACGTCCTCGTGACCGGGCCCGAAGGCATTCGCCTGTTACCGGCAACGTCGGGAGGTCAGGCCTTCACTCAGCTGACGCATGAGCAGCAACTGCATTTACAATCGGCCTTTCTTCAGTTGGCGTCTCCGCCGGACTTGCTGCTGATTGATTGTGCGGCAGGAATTTCGGCCAATGTGTTGTACTTTAGTTTAGTGGCTCACGAAACGCTGGTGGTGGTCTCGCCCGATCCAACGTCTTTGACTGATGCCTATGCCCTGATCAAAATTCTTTCCACCCGCTATCACTTGCGGAAATTCCGCATGCTTGTCAATAAAGTGAAACATACTCAGGAAGGCAAAGATGTGTTTCGGAAGTTGAGTTTGGTGACGGATCGGTTTCTAAATATTTCGCTTGATTATCTGGGATGTGTTCCCACAGATGACTATGTGACGATGGCCGTGGCTCAACAACGTGCGGTGTGCGATGTCTACCCGCGCGCTCCGGCGAGCCGAGCCTTTACCTCTTTGGTGAAGGTCCTCAATGATTGGAGGGGAGATTGTTCCTGGCAAGGGGGATTTCAACTTTTTGGTCCTGCGGCCTTGGGAGCCACTCGAACTGTGACGGAAGGATAACGCATGAAACGTGGCGCGGTAACAACAGTTTCAGAGAGACCGGTTTTGGAAGACACAGCCTCGTCGATTCCGACGAAACTTTCGCTCTCCTCCCAGGAACGCGAAGCTCTGGTCCAGGAGTTTTTGTCGGTCATTAAATACATGGCTATGCGAATGGCCATGCGAGCTTCGAGTGGGCTCAATGTGGATGATTTGATGAGCGCCGGCATGGTAGGGCTTCTGGATGCCCTGACGAAATTCGATCCCTCACGAGAAATTAAATTTCGTACCTATGCCGAGTTTCGTATTCGTGGCGCGATGCTTGACGAAATCCGCGCGATGGACTGGGTGCCGAGGTCTCTTCGGGAGCGTATCGGGAAAATCCAACATGCGACCAATGAATGGACAAAACGCAAAGGTCGGCCACCGACAGAAGAAGAATTGGCGGAATCCTTAGGTATGCAGCCGCAAGAAGTGGATGAGACCCTTTTGCAAGCCAAAGGCGCTGTGGTATTGAGTCTCGATGATTTGGGGTCCAATGATGAAGATTCCCATCCTATCTTGGATGCGCTGGCCGATCGCGATCAACCCTCGCCGTTGGAGACCCTGGTGTCCGAGGATGCACGCCATGCGTTGGTCGATGCCATTGAGCGATTGCCTGAACGCCAACGGCTTGTGTTGACCCTCTATTACTTTGAAGAGTTGACGATGAAGGAGATCGGTGTCGTGTTGCACGTCACGGAATCCCGCATTTGTCAGTTACATGCGCAAGCCATGATTCGCCTGAAGGCCCTTCTCCATACACGGCTCGGTCCGTAGTAAGGCCTGAGGAGTAAGACGGAGGACGGCTTCCTTTTTTTCGTCATGCTGGCCATTGTTTATCGGGCATCTATCTTCAGTTCATGACAAACACGCTCAGTGTGAGGCGTTAGGCATAATGAGTATGATGAGGTGCGGAGATCCGTTCTTTCTTTTAACTCCTGCTTCCTCACTTTTCCCTTGTGACACAAGACCCGAATATCTCTGTGGGTTTAATTAAGCAGATGACGACCGAAAATGTCCTCGATGTGAAAGCGCCTACCGGCGAGCCATCCTACACCATTCTCATTGTGGATAATGAAGAAATTGTGCGGATGGTCGCCAAGAAGCGTTTGGCCAAACTGCAGTATCGAGTATTGGAGGCCAAAAATGGGGAAGAAGCTCTGGCGATGCTGGATCAGGAACCGGTGGATCTCATCCTGTCGGATTGGGTGATGCCCGGTCTTGATGGTCCCGGACTTTGTGAAGCGATTAAACAAGATGAACGCTACCGCACAATCCATTTTATTCTGATGACGGCATTGGACCACCCGAAACAAATTGCCGAAGGGCTCAGGCTGGGAGCTGATGATTTCTTATCCAAAACCGCTTCCGGTCATGAAATTGTCGCCAGAGTGTGCGCGGGCCTTCGAGTCCGACAGTTAATGCTCGATGGGGAAAAGTCCAATCGGTTGTTATCACAAAAGCAGGTGGAGTTACATTTCGAACTCCGTTCGGCCTCCGACTTTGTCCGGGGTCTGCTCCCCCGTACGGGGGAAGTGGTCCCTGGAGTGCGGGTGGAGTGGGAATTTTTGCCGTCTTCGCATTTAGGAGGAGATTTCTTTCAGGTTGCCCGATGGGGGGACGACCATCTCGGTCTCATGGTGTTGGATATGTCGGGGCATGGGATCGGGCCCGCGTTGCGGGCCGTGGCGTTATCTCTGTTTTTCAAGGGAGAACATATGCAGCAAGTGTTTCCCTCATACGATCCAGGCGAGATCCTGACCAGTCTGAACCAACAATATCCCATGAGCGATGACGGGGAGTATTTCACCATCTGGGTTGGGGTCTGGCAATGCTCCACGCGCCTTCTTCGGTATGCGACTGCGGGACACCCGGGATCAATTTTAATCAAAACGGATAAGTCCTCGGTCGTGTTGGGTGGGCCATCTTGGCCCATTGGATTTTCGGATGAAGAAGTGTATGGAACCGAAACCATCACCGTGAATCCCGGAGAACGGATGTATCTTTTTAGCGATGGTATTTATGAGGTCATGAATCCTCAGGGGGAAATCTG
>JBDSHB010000170.1:0-3324 GCA_039918695.1 Nitrospirales bacterium
CGGCATTATAGAACTGGGCGGCGCGAGCCATGGCGATAGCGGCTTCTCCCATTTCTGCCCGTAGACGAGGGGTTAACACAAGTGACGGGGCAATTTCTATCAATTTTTGGTGGCGCCGTTGGATAGAACAATCCCGTTCTCCCAAATGAATCACATAGCCGTTTTTATCTGCCAGTAATTGAAATTCAATATGGTGGGGTCGTTCCACATATTTTTCAAGAAATAAATCCCCATTCCCAAAGGCGGCCAGAGCTTCTCGAGCCCCAGCTTCCATTGCCTCTTGTAATTCATCGTCTGAGCGCACGACGCGAAGTCCTCGCCCTCCACCCCCGGCGCTGGCTTTGACCATCACCGGGTATCCCGCTTTATGGGAGAATGTCAGAGCCTCTTCCAGCGTGCCAACAGTGCCATCAGTCCCGGGAACAACAGGCACGCCAATTTTAATGGCCAGAGCTCGAGCCTGGACCTTATCGCCTAGTAGTTCAAGTGAGTGCGGAGATGGGCCAATAAAGAGAATGCCGGCCTCTTCACACAGTCTGGCAAAATCAGCGTTTTCAGCTAAAAATCCATACCCTGGATGAATGGCATCGGCTCGAATACGCTTCGCCAATCCCACAATTTGTCGAGCATCAAGATAGCCTTGCACAGGACCTGGACCGACTAAATACGCTTCATTCGCTTTTTTGACATAAATAGCGGTGGCGTCACTTTCTGAATAAATCGCCGCCGTGGCAATGCCGAATTCTCGACATGCCCGGATGACGCGCATCGCTATTTCTCCCCGATTGGCTATTAAAACTTTTTTTAACATTTGATGCTAGTGTTGGTGTCTCAGTATTTGAAATGAATGACCGTGCCCATGATACTCTGGTCTTTACGAGGTGGAGATAGTATCAGAAGATGAGCAAACGAATCAGGGATTCCCGCCAATTATTGATCCTTAAGAAGTGGATAATATTTTCCTTTTCGCATAAGGTTTTGGCCTTCCAGTGAAAGGGCAAACTGTTCAAAGGCCAGGACCTCCTGTGAGGGACGGGACTGAGTGATGAGCGTCACCGGTCGTTGGAGCGGATAACGATTGTCCAATATGGTTTGCACTTCCGGCTCCACCCGATTGATGAACAGAAGGTTGATCGCGATCCCATCTTCCCTGGCTCGGAGAGCCGGGGTCATGGACACAAAGGTAATGGCCTCCAAATTCCCGCTCACCGCTTTAATGGCTTCATCCTCGGTTCCCGCTCTATAAGCGGAACGCGGAATCCCATCTGGAATCTGTAACGTTTTTTCGAAACCTTGTCGAATATTTTCATTTGGGGTTCGATTGATCAGCACAATTTTGGTTTGAGGAGCTTCCTCATAGATCTGAGACCAAAAACGGATTTTTCCAGAAAAGACATCCGCAACTTGCTGGATACTCATTTCCTTTACCGGGTTTGAAAAATTGGTTAAGACGGCAACGCCGTCTCTGGCAATGACCGTGGATCGGAGAGAAGGGACCTCTTCGCCCGTGATGCCAATATCTGCTTCGTTGAGTTCGATGGTTCTAATTGGTTTGGCATTGGGGTGCCAGAAAATATCCACGGACACAGAGGGATGGCGGGACTCAAATTCTGCAGCCAGAATTTCCAGAAGATATCGCTCAGGTCCATTGCCAACGATGAGAATGGTTCCGGAAATCCTTGCTGGAACCGTAACCGGAGGTTCCGGGGTCGTGGATTCTTTTGAATGAACCGGGCTTAAGGGAAATACCAGTCCACAGAGAAAACCGATCACGATCAAAAAACTAATCTTGACCACGTTATATTTAGAGAGCCTGATGACCGCCATAATTTTTATGATCCCTCGTAAAAGCAACGGCCGCGTACGTGGTCGAAAAAACAGATTAAGGTATCACCAAGAATGAAAAAACGGCCACATCTTTCCGGTTTATAGAAATAAATGTCAAGGGGCGGGGAATGTGGAAGATAGAATATCTTGAGCGGTCACCCTTATACATGTCCGCCCAAGCTTCATCCTATTCTCCTGCTGGGGGTTGGAAATTGGCCTCGGTCGGCTCCGCGCGTTGGCCCATAATAGGAGGGAGTTTGGAAAACTTATCCATTCGTTCATTCAACATATTATAGGCTTTGCCTTCTGCGAATCCTGTTTTATGTGTTCCTACAATTTTCGACGCAAAAGAGGACATGATTCGTCGGCTTTTTGTTGTGTTGCATTTTGGGCAAAGAGTTTCTTCCGGTTTCACGCTCAGCGCTTGCATGGCCTCATAACGATGATCGCAGCCTTCGCAGACATATTCATACAATGGCATAAATGACTCCTTTGAAATTGTACGAGGATGAACATGATTAGTATCTCTGTCAGGATCCCATTATATCGAAGATTGTATAGGCGTGGCCAATGGATAATCGTAGTGACCGTGGAAGTATTCAGAAAAGATTGACGGCAAGTTGATGACTTCACTATAATTTTTCGTTGGTCTTATTACAGTCAAATTTGGAGGAATGAGTCATGTCGGTGTTAATTCGGAAATTTAAATTGCCCACTGGAATGGTCAAGGAAGAACGCATTGACGATGCAGATCGCATTGAGCGGTATATGCAGTTTTTTGATAAGGAGCAGCAAGCCAAGCTTGATGCCGGCCAAAAGGTATTTTTAGACAAAGATGAATGGCAATTTGTGGATAACTGAATCCCTGCAGGTCAGGCTCCCTCTCCGTTATATTCCTGACAGGTTGTTCTCACGTAAATCTTTCATCGTGCCTGTGGGGCAGGCTCGGCGCACCACCCAGTGAAGGAGCATCGCGACTATGGGGTATTGGATCCATGTGAAACGATCACTTGATGAAGCGATGATCCATCGGGATCGTTGTCCGGAGGTGCCTTCAGGCCCGCATCGGTCGGACTTTTGGGAAGGCGGGTGGACGGAATACCCAGATAAGGATACGGCTCTGGAATATTTGGAAAATACTGATGCCTCCATGCAACTCAAATGTCCCTTATGTAAACCGTAACTCGTGGTTGCCGATAATGGTGTTTTTCAGTTCACGAGTCCCTGAATAGGATTCTTTTTTTTGAAATATTTTGTATGGCTGAAAAATTTGCTAATGCACGGTGGGTGAAGGAGGGATTTTTAGACAATCGGATTGTCGGATCAGTTGTCGGGCAAATTACTTTTGCCGGTCTTGAAACCGTGGATGTGTATTTAATTGGTGATTTTGTTGGAGAGATTGCCGGAAAAGTCGTGGGTTTTCAAAACCCACGATTTTTAGATGATCCTCAGGCAGGGGAATCGCTCTATGATTTTTCCATCCCTCAACTAGGCAAA
>JBDSHB010000171.1:0-6432 GCA_039918695.1 Nitrospirales bacterium
TTTGGTCGCGATCATTCTCGCCAAATGTCCTTTACTTATGACCACGTCGTTTAAGGCTGAGTAGGTGCAGAGGATTTTGTCACCTCGTTGTAGCTGGACTTTTAGCATCAAGCGTTTATCCAGTCGACATTCCCCTGCGAACACTTTTTCTAAGGCTGTGGGGAGATCATCGAAGTTGATTTCAGTGAGGAATCCCAGACCTCCCATATTGACTCCAAGGATGGGAATCCCTCGTTGTTCAACGAGCCGTGCTCCGCTTAACATTGTTCCATCGCCACCCAATACAATGAGAAGGTCGGCTTCCTTGGCAATCTGAATGCGGGTGGGATTATCCGAAGTAGGGAACCCTTGAGTGGAATCAAGAATGACAGTTTTGTGATGTGAAACCAACCAATCACGGAGATGGGAAATTTCCTGCAGAATGTTGGGTGCGTTAGGTTTGGTGATGATCCCGATGGTCTGGAAGGTAGACATGAGTTTCGAAAAGAATGGTGTTGTCAGGCGTCAGGATGGTAGTGTCTTCATTGATCTGATAGCAAGAGCGGGTTTTTTTGGAAAGGCATAGGCAATAATATCCGTGCGTGGCAGGAGGCTTTTCTTAGCGTATTTTGATTGGTAGAGTAAATCATTATTTCCGTTGCTGGGTACTCTCATCCCTAGCTTCTGACTTGACAGTTTTGAGGGTTCACGGATAGACTGAAATTGTGAATTTTTATCGAATTTATGTGTGGATAATAGACGAATGTGTGAGCGAAAAGTTTCGCGAATAATCGGCTAGAGGAGGTCCAATGTTCGAACGATTCACGGATCGTGGTAGAAAAATTATCATCCTTGCCAGAGAAGAAGCGGAACGGCATCAAAACGATTATCTGGGGACCGAGCATTTGGTGCTCGCGATTCTTCGAGAGTCGGACGGCATAGCCTTGATGATCATCAAAAAGATGGGTCTCTCGCCGGAACAAATCCGTCTTGAAATTGAGCGGAATCTGCCAGGTGGTGGAACAACCGTGACATTCGGAGAAATCCCATTTAGTCCAAGAGTGAAAAAAGTGATTGAATATGGTGTCGAGGAAGCCAGGCTGCTGGGCCACAACCATATCGGGAGTGAACATCTTCTGCTGGGCCTTCTTCGGGAAGAAGAAGGTATCGGGGGGAAGGTGCTTCGTAGTTTAGGGGCTAATCTTTTAACGGCTCGTCAATTGACTGTCACGTTCCTTCGAAAATCAGGAACCAGGGAGCGAGATAAAAAAAGTAGCACACCTGCGTTAGATGAATTTGGCAGGGACTTGACGCAGTTGGCTCAGGAGGGAACGTTAGACCCTGTTATCGGACGTTCAGATGAAATCCAAAGGGTCCTTCAAATTCTGAGCCGCCGAACGAAAAATAACCCGGCGTTAATTGGTGAATCCGGAGTGGGGAAAACAGCTATTGTGGAAGGGCTGGCTCAGCGGATCATTGGTCTGGATGTTCCGGACAATTTATTGAATCGAAGGGTCATCGCTTTAGATCTTGGCTCCCTAGTAGCAGGAACCAAATATCGAGGACAATTTGAAGAGCGTCTCAAGGTGGTGATGAAAGAAATTTCCCAAGCGGGGAATATCATTCTCTTTATTGATGAACTTCACACCTTAGTCGGTGCAGGCGCTGCTGAAGGGTCAATTGATGCCGCAAACATGTTAAAGCCGGCTTTGTCTCGTGGTGAAATTCAATGCATTGGCGCGACAACCCTGGATGAATATCGAAAACATATTGAAAAAGATGGGGCGCTCAAGCGGCGGTTTCAGCCTATTTATGTTCAGCCCCCTTCAGTAGAAGAGACCGTGCAAATCATTCAGGGGCTTCGTGATCGATACGAGGAACATCATGGGGTTGAAATTACGGATGAGGCGGTTGAAGAGGCTGTGAAACTGAGTGAACGGTATATCACCGACAGGTTTTTGCCTGATAAGGCCATTGATCTTATTGATGAAACCGGTTCGCGAGCGAAATTGCTGACGTATGCCCTCCCTCCTGAGTTGAAGTCTCTGGAACAGGAACTCAAAAGGGTTGCTCGTGAAAAAGAAGTGGCAATCGGACTTCAGAATTTTGAGGAAGCCGTAAAATTTCGCGAAGAAGAAGAGCGATTCAGAAAATTATTGGATGATTCAAAGCGTGATTGGAAGAAAAAGCAGGAGAAAAACCGACCGGTTATTTCCGGTGAGGATGTGGCCTATGTCATTTCGAAAATGACGGGGATTCCTCTCTTTAAACTTGAAGAAGAGGAATCTGAAAAGCTGCTGCATATGGAGGATTATCTTCACAAGCGTATTATAGGGCAGGATGAGGCTATTTCTGCGGTCTGTCGGTCTATTCGCCGATCGCGAGCCGGGTTGAAAGATGCAAAAAAACCCATTGGGTCGTTTATTTTCCTTGGACCGACCGGGGTAGGAAAAACGGAGTTGGCTCGCGCATTAGCCGAATTCTTGTTCAACACTGATGATGCGCTCATTCGGGTAGACATGTCAGAGTACCAGGAGAAATTTACCAGTTCACGGCTGTTTGGTGCCCCTCCTGGCTATGTGGGTTATGAGGAAGGTGGACAATTGACTGAGAAGGTAAGGCGCCGTCCCTATTCAGTTGTATTATTTGATGAAATTGAAAAAGCCCATCCCGATATTTTTAATGTGTTGCTGCAGGTCCTTGATGATGGGGTATTGACAGACAGTTTAGGCCGGAAGGTGGACTTTAAAAATACCATTTTGGTAATGACCTCAAACCTGGGAACTCGATTCATTCAAAAGGGTGTATCCCTTGGGTTCCAGCGTGATGTAGATGCTGAGCATACTTCACGTATGCGAGGTGAAGTCCTGGCCGAGTTGAAGCGTCATTTCAGTCCTGAATTCTTAAATCGTATTGATGAATTAGTTGTCTTCCACCAACTCACCAAGGAACATTTGGTGAGTATCGTCGACATTCTCATTGGGGAACTCAATGCCCGTCTTGTGGAAAGAGGAGTGTATTTAGATGTAACTGACGAGGTGAAGCAGTGGTTGATCGACGAAGGGTTTGAACAACAATATGGTGCCCGTCCTCTTCGCCGAACTATTCAACGTCGCCTGGGAGATCCTCTTTCTGAAGAACTGCTTAAGGGTCGGTTTAAAGATGCCAAAAGGATTAAGGTTGTCCTGACAGATCAGACCCCAAATTTCATTGAAGAAGAGGTGTTAGCGAGTGTGTGATTTGAAATAGGGATGGTCAAATCCTAGATGAAACCCTCAGGACCATTAGTCCTGAGGGTTTTGTTGTTTTTTGCCAAATGAATCTTGGTGCTGAAAAGGACTTTATTGGTGATTTTAGGAATTGAAACATCATGTGATGAAACGGCTGTGGCTGTATTGGATGGCGAGGGTCACATCCTCTCAAATATATTGGATTCGCAGGTTGAGGTGCATGCCCGTTATGGGGGAGTGGTCCCGGAATTGGCTTCGCGTCGTCATATGGAGTGCCTGGAACTTTTGACAAGGGAAGCTTTGGGTCTGGCCAAGGTATCTCTTTCCCAATTAACGGGAATAGCAGTCACCAATCGTCCAGGATTGGTAGGGGCATTACTTGTTGGAGTAAATTTTGCCAAAGCTCTGGCTTATGCCACCAATATACCCTGGGTGACGGTGAATCATTTGGAGGGGCATTTGGCGTCCGCATGGTTGTCCGATCCGAATTTGCCAACTCCAACCATGGTCTTGATTGCGTCTGGTGGGCACACGCATTTGGCATTGGTGCCTCATCGCGGAGAATATCAGTTCATAGGATGGACGATGGATGATGCCGCGGGAGAAGCGTTCGATAAAGGCGCCAAAATGCTTGGGCTTCCTTATCCGGGTGGTCCGGCAATTGACCGGCTTGCCGAACAGGGGAATGCTCAATATGTATCATTCCCCCGCCCAACTCTTCGAAGCCAAAATTTCAATTTCAGTTTCAGTGGGCTGAAAACTGCGCTTCGATATTTTGTGCGGGATGAACAACAAAAGGGAAATTCTCCATTGCCCGTAGCGGATATAGCGGCCAGTTACCAGGAAGCGATTGTGGATGTGTTGGTGGAGAAACTTTGTCGCGCCGCCCGTCAATATGATGTGAAAGGGGTCTCAGTTGTGGGAGGAGTGGCAGCAAACTCTCGTCTTCGTCTGAGGCTTGAGGAGCGTGCTCGCTCATTAGGGCTGCATGTGACTCTCCCTCCACGTGCGCTCTGCACGGATAATGGTGCCATGATTGCTGCTGCGGGGCTGGAAAAACTCAAGCGCAAGGAGAGGGCAGCATGGGATGTAGATGCGATCTCTACGTTGCAATGTAAATATGATGGGTCCGCGATGGCTGGAGTCCCCTCTCAATGACCTCCATGATACGGCAAAAGGAGAAGAGTTATTCCTGTTGTCCTAGGTAATCTTCATGGATTAAAGGCTAATCATATTAGCCGAATGGAGCGTCTTTACCGTCGACGGATCCCTCCAGAAAAAGTTGTGACTCCAGAGGTGGCTCGGGAATGTGCCGAACTTACCTATGAGACGAGACGGCAAATCGGGCTTTTGGTCAATCGACAAGGCCAAATTGAATCTGTCTTGATCGGTGACCACCACGAATTGGTCATCCCCCACCTTTCGCGGACCCGTTCAGGCCTTCGATTATTGCGAGGGGTTCGTTTAGTCCATACCCACCTCAATAATCAACCGCTGACCCAGGATGATCTGACCGATCTGGCTCTTCTTCGGCTGGATTTAATAATCGCCCTTGGTGTGGGAAAAGATGGCAGCCTTCGTGATGTCTATGTGGCGCATATTCTTTCGAATCCTATTAAAGGTCGAACCACGTTGGAGTTACCGCCTTGTGCCTTTCACTCGTTTCAGTTGGATTGCCAGCAATTTATTCAATCATTGGAGCAAGAAATTGTTCGCTCGAATCCAGGGTTACGAGAAGGTGTTCGGGAGGGGAGGGCCCTCCTGGTCAGTGTCAGCACAGGGAATGCCGCTTCGGAAGAAGGTCGTCTCCAGGAATTACAGGAATTGGTGCGTGCCCAGGACGTGGAAGTCTTAGGGTGTATCACTCAACGGTTGGGGGCGGTTCATCCAAAGTTTGTGGTTGGTTCGGGAAAGATGAAAGAATTGGCGATTCGTGCGCTGCAATCCGGTGCCGATACTTTGATATTTGATCAAGATTTGACTCCAGCCCAGGTACGGGGTATTTCGGAGATCACGGATCTGCGGGTCTTGGACCGATCACAAGTGATTCTCGATATCTTTGCAGAACGGGCGCATTCCTCCATTGGGAAAATCCAAGTTGAATTGGCACAACTGCGGTATCTGCTACCACGACTTGCCCAATCCAGTACGGCTCTTTCCAGATTAGCAGGGGGAATTGGGACGCGAGGGCCTGGAGAAACCAAGCTGGAAACGGATCGACGCCGAGCCCGGGAGCGTATTCAACGATTGGAGAGAGACTTGGAGTCTATGGCGCATGGTCGTCAGGAACAACGGAAAATGCGTATGAAGCGAGGACTTCCCATCATTTCCATTATTGGCTATACCAATGTGGGAAAGTCGACTCTGTTAAATGCGTTGACGAAAAGCCAAGTCTCTGTAAAAGATCGTGTTTTTGAGACACTTGATACGGTCAATCGGCGATTGTATCTACCTGGATTAGGCGACGTCATTCTGACAGATACCGTAGGATTCATCCGAGATTTGCCCAAAGACCTCATGGCGGCATTTCAGACCACCTTGCTGGAATTGCAGGAAGCCGATGTATTGCTCCATGTGATAGATGCCCATGTGCCAGATCCTGGGCAGCATATCATCGCAGTAGACAATGTTTTGAAGGAATTGGAGCTTGAAAACATTCCAAGCCTGCGTTTTTTTAATAAGGCGGATCTGATGGTTGAGGAAGACGTCCAACTCCTCTGTCAGCGATATGGGGGAATGGGCGGATCCGCTTTACAAGACGCGTCATTGCTCATGATTCAGCAGGAACTCACGTCTCTTCTTCGTGGCCTTCAGGCGGAAGGTGGCAGGAAGGGAAAGTCTCAGGAAATGCCTCTCTATCCTCTTCCGGCTCCAGCCGAGACCTTCCCATGAGGGGCCTTGCTTCGATGAGCCGGCTTAGAACAGTACGACGTCCGATTGAATTGCCGGTCGAGGCGAAAAAGCGGGTAGGCCGGATCCTTGCGGCATTGGATCAATCCGTTCCTGACGTCAGGGTAGAGTTAGATTCCTCCAACCGGCTTGAGCTGTTAGTGGCCACAATCCTTTCGGCACAATGTACAGACCAGAGAGTCAACCAGGTGACGCCGAACCTCTTTGCCCGCTATCGCACGGCACAGGATTATGCCAATGCGCACCCAGCGGAATTAGAAGCTCTCATCCGGACAACGGGATTTTATAAAAATAAAGCGCGTCATCTTATTGG
>JBDSHB010000172.1:0-5797 GCA_039918695.1 Nitrospirales bacterium
TGTCGGTCTCTAAGGTCTAACTTTTACCCACTCGTTTGGAAGAAGACCCAAAAATTAAATAGTTTTTAATTTTTTCTAATTCGCTGAGGGGTTTACCTCGGTTATTAATCACCTCGAACATGATGCCGATCTCGGCATCTTGCTCTGGAGCGTATAATAAAAACCCTAACTTGTTGGTAACTGCTAAAAATATAGCACTCAACTCATCATCCTTTAACTCTTTAAGCCAATCATCAAACTGCACCACTGCATCTACAATATTTTGGTCTGCTTTGTTTTTTACTTGTTCATTTTTGAGTTGGCCTTGCAATAATAATTCGTGAAATAGCGGATCCCGTATTGATCCAAGTTTCAGTTGGTAGCGTGTATTACCTTCTTGCACACCTGACCATAGGTAAATCCTTTCAATTTCTTCTAATGATGTTTCTGCAATTTCCGATAAGCCATCCTGCCGTGTGGCACGCAATAAACAAGAAATAAGAATGACCAGCGAGGTAATGCGCTGCTGCCCATCAACCAAATCAAAACAATTGCTATCCCCCTGCTTGCTGGCCACCACAGTGCCGGTAAAATGGCGATGCTTTTGGCTTCTTATTTGCTGAATATCACCCATTAGATCGTTGCGCTGCTCATTTTCCCATGAATATCCACGCTGGTAATCCGGCACACTGAGTTGGCGTTTGCCATCATCAAAGATGTCTTTTAGAGTTAATAACTCAAATTCATCTCTGCACATAGAAATGCTCCTTTCTTTTTATTTTTTACAATTCAGATCAAATCTTTTGTTGGGAGTTTTGCCCGTCTGCCATCTTCCTTTTCTCCCCTGTGTTGCGGTTTGATGTTGGAATTTGGAAGAGTCGGGCTTCGGCCCGTAGCCGAGGTCCCTTCGACTTTGCTCAGGACAGGCCTTTTGTTCCGACAAAAATGGCCAAAACCATTTCCACCCAAGTCGGCATATTAAATCGTGCTGACGCAAGCCACGGAGGAGCGGACCAACTCGCCGGGCTCAGACAAGGTCCGCTCCTTGATTTGAGCGTTAGCCCGGTTGGCCAACTTGCAGGCGGTGAGTCATTGGAGGCCTTCATGTGCAAGTTTTGTCACTTGTAAAAGAGTCCAATTAAATTAGGCCTCAGACAAGCGGCCTGGTTTACTTTATTTGCCCACATTTGTTGGCAATGTCCGCCCTACTTGCAAGGTCAGGAGGTCTTTTCCTTTGATAATGTGTCCCGAGAAACATCTGCGGGTTTGAGCTACGACGTACGACTGATCTAGCCTATGACGCATTCGCTATCTTTATGGGATGCGTACTTCGTGCAAACTTCCAGGCAGGGTGGTCTCGATAGCCTGATTAATAGATTCTACGGCCGCTTGAATTCGAGGCCAACTGGTTGAAGATAAGACAACAATAGCCATTTTCCGACTAGAAAGGTTTTGTTGCTTAGAGAGATTTTTGTCGGTCGTGACAAACACTTCAAAGCCTTCTTCCTCACCCCTTGCTAACAATTCTCCGTTTTTTAACGTACTCCAACCGCGCTCAAAAACCGTTTCTACTTGATGGGTGTTTAAGAATCTGCTCAGAGGGACAGGAGTCCCTTGATCGAAGAGAATTCGCACTCAGACAACTTGTGGGGAAGCCAGACTTTTGGCTGCATGATCCAGAACCAGGCGTACTTGTTCAAGAGTAACACCAGGAAACAAGGCGATAAACTCCGTGAGTTCTACCCCGTCTTCTAGATTCTCAAAAAGTGCAGCGACTGGGACACGGGTGCCCCGAAACACCCACCCTCCACTCACACGCTGAGGATCACGTTCGACTGCTGGACACGAGGACCAATCTAACATGATATTATCCTACTAGTAGTTACCCTACGATTCAAGCTAGGAGTCCGGTTCATGAGATCCTTTTGTTTCTGCAAAAGGACCCAAAACCACTTTCGCCCAAGTCGGCACATTGAATCGTGCTGACGCAAGCCACGGAGGGGCGGACCAACTCGCCGGGCTCGGACAAGGTCCCCTCTTTGATTTGAGCGTCAGCTCGGTTGCCGACCTGCAGGCGGTGGGGCATAGGAGCACCTTCAAATCTAGATCACCTGGGAGGCCTTCCCGACTTGCAAAGTCAGGAGGTCTTTTCCTTTGATCACTGGTCCTGAGAAAAATCGTCTGGCTTGGGCCACAACATTCGACCGATCCGCCGTTTCATAAAAGTGCGAAAGAACAAGTTTTTTGATATTGGCTTTTTGTGCTACTTTTCCACATTCTTCCGCATGCATATGCGATCCACCTGGCTGATGAGACGAAAAAGAACAGTCCAAGACGGCCAGATCAACATCCTGGCATAGGGTCACCAGATTCGGTGAAACCATCGCATCTCCAGAATAAGCCACTGACCGGCCCTGATGCTCAAGACGATAGCCGAGACAGATCTGTTGATCAGAATGAGTCATGGGCAAGGGCGTGACCTGTGTGTGGCCAATCAAAAACGGCCGATCGTTGACCTCTTTGAGGGTCACCCGAAAGGGTGTATCCGAAAAATTTGGGAATGTCCGGAAAATCGTCCGAAAAAGTCGTTTAGTTCCAGGTGGACCATAAATGGTGAGGTCTGGTCGAACGGCCGCGAACTTTGAATGGCACACGGCATCAAAGAAAAATGGAATAAAATCAGAAAAGTGGTCCGCATGGTAATGGGTAAAGAGTAGGTGTTGGATCGTATGGCGATCCACACCGGTTTTCAGTAAATTAGAGAGCGTTCTTGGACCAAAATCAAGTAGAATAGGCCGGTCCGTCTCGAATACATACCCAGCCGCAGCGCGGGTAGGATGAATATTGGTTCCTGAACCTAGTATGGTGACCTTCATTGTTATACCTTGCCGGTTAATAAAAACTTTCTGATGACCACCCCCCGTATGGCAACTCAACCCGAAGCAACCCGTTCCATCAACCCGTTTTTCGGCCTGTTATTTCTGGGTCTAATCGTAGCAGGCATTTGGACATGGCATCATCTGACCTTCGACACTCAGGATTACATCACCGAGGATATTTTACCCATACTCGGAGGTGTTCTCGTGTTGGGGATAAGCGGATGGATTGGCACAAAAAAATGGCGGGCTCGCAAAGAGCGCCTTCAGCTTCGTGATCGGCTCCTCCAACGCTTTCAAAAAGAACCCTCAGCCCAAAAACGGCGAGATCTTGCCTTTACCCTTATTGAAGTGAACCAATTTGAAGCAGAAGGATTGGACACCGTGACCGAACCGATGGCGGAACTCTTTATTTGGACGTTGAAGACGGCCATAGGTGAAAAACAACATCGCATACGAGGAATGTCAGCCAGTTACCTGGGAATATTGAAACATCAACCCTCGATCCCCTTATTGATCCGGGCGTTGGAAGATGACCATGCCCATGTGCGAGCCTGTGCCGCATTAGCCCTGGGCCGCATGCGGGCTCAGGACGCGAAGGCGAAATTGGAAGAAAAGATGAAAGAAGACTGGGACCAAACCGTCCGCAGCCGTTCACAAGAAGCGTTAGAACGAATACGATAGAGAGCTTCCCCCTCCATGACCATCAATTAAGCTCCCGATTCAAGGCCGCCTGATCAGTGTCGGTAAAGCGATACCCCTTGTTCATCAACACCTGCATCCCCTCCATCAGGAATTTGAATTGAACCTCATTGCGAATACTTTCGAATAGGCCCGTCAGGGCTATGACATACCCTCCATGGGGGAGTCCATCAAGATACGGGAGCCCGAAGGCTTCCAGCACATCCTGAATTTCCTGCGCACTATATTCCTGATTATCATCCCCATCCCCCACCAAGGCCATTTGATAAAAGGTGAGGCTGAGGGAGAGCCGTTGTTGCGTGTTCCCAAAGGCCTCTCGGGCCTGCTCCAACCCGTCGGGAAAGAGCCTCCCACAATCGTAATTAAGCCCTGTTTTTGAGAGGGGGGCGAAATGAATGCGCTCAACCTCTGGGCGTGGTTTCTTTTTCAAATGTTGATAAAAATAGACCGTACAGGAATCAGCGATCGCAAATTCCTGTTTATCTTTTCCAATTTGAGCACCGATGTGTTGAGTGAAGGCTTGAAAGACATCCGTGCCGGGGGAAGCCCATGCGGTAGCCGGGAGGCCTTGCTCCCAGCACCCCCCCGCAAGTCCCATAACGAGAAAAACAATACAAAGATGATGGTTCAAACTTGATTCTCCCTGGCAAATGATAGATTCTCATAGTATAGCACCGTAAGGAAACGGATAAGAATGAAACTTCCCCAATTTCCTCTCCATAGTCTGATAGAAAAACCATGGTGTTTTGAGTGAAAATTATCCAAACGCCTCTTCGGCATCGTGCAAAACCGATGAACCCCCAAACCGATTTTTACTACAAGTCTTTGCAGAAATTCATGTTAAAATAAAAAAATGATCGTCCAGCCCATTACCATCCAAGGGCATATCATTGATTCCCTGATCTTAGCGAAGGTCCTGGATGCGATTGTTATGTTGGGGGGAACCTTTACCCTCTCGGAAGTGACGGTAGGAACCCGACGGGAGGATACGTCACATGCCACCATCCTGATTGAAGCTCCCACGATGGAGTTACTACAGGAAATCCTGAAAACCATTCAGCCCCATGGGGCAGTGATTGAAACCGAGGAAGACTGCACGGTTGAGCCAGCCCCGGCTGATGGAATTTTACCGGAAGATTTTTACGCCACTTCACATCTTACTACCCAAATACGGTGGCAAGGGAACTGGATCAATGTTCCACAACCCGAAATGGATTTAGCTATCAGACTGAAGACCTCCCCTCCTTCTGCGCAGATGGTTCCCATGGGCTCAGTGAAAAAAGGCGACCTGGTCGTCACTGGGCGAGAAGGGGTTCGGGTGTTTCCGCTGGAGCGACCAAAAGAACGGGATGTGTTCGGTTTCATGGAAGCCCAGGTTTCTTCCGAACGTCCTCACCACCATATCATTGCAGACGTGGCGAAACGGATGAAGGCCATTCAACAACAGCGAAAAGAGGGCAAGGGGTCCGGGAAAGTGTTGTTTGCCGGTGGTCCGGCCATCATCCATGCGGGTGGGCGGGAAGCCCTGGCATGGATTATCGAAGCGGGCTACATCCATGTGCTCTTTTGCGGGAATGCCCTAGCCGCTCACGACATGGAAGCCAGCCTGTACGGAACGTCATTGGGATACAATTTGGGTATTGGCCGTTCCGTGCCTCACGGACATGAGCACCACCTTCGCACGATCAATCGTGTACGGGCTCTGGGGAGCATTCAACAAGCCGTTGAAAGCGGAATGATCAAAGACGGAATCATGTCGGCCTGCATACGACAGGGGGTCCACATAGTGATGGCCGGGACAATTCGCGACGACGGCCCCTTGCCAGATGTCATTACCGATTCCATTAAAGCCCAAGAGGCCATGCGCGCCGCCATTCCCGGCGTGGGGTTAGCCTTATTGGTGGCCTCCACCCTGCATGCCGTGGCGACTGGAAATTTGCTACCGGCGTCATCACCAACCGTCTGTGTCGACATCAATCCTGCCGTTCCCACAAAACTGAGTGACCGTGGAAGCTTTCAAGCCGTCGGACTGGTGATGGATTCTTCTTCGTTTTTATGGGAATTTGCTCGTGAACTCGGCTGGAAAGGATAGCAGGATACCAATACCATGAGCCGTTTATTGATGTGCCCCCCAGATTACTTTGGTATCGAATATGAAATTAATCCATGGATGAGAGTGTCCAACCAATCCAATGGAGATCGCGCCAGGACCCAATGGAAAACGCTGACCCAGGTACTGG
>JBDSHB010000173.1:0-2737 GCA_039918695.1 Nitrospirales bacterium
CTAACATATATGGGCGCCCCAAACATTGTGCACCTTGACCCACGTCTCCAGCTGTCAGGCATTTGCGAATGCGCGTCGAACTCACCACCTCCTGCCCCACAATCACCGGCGCAATCGGCTCGACCGAAAAATCTGCTATGGCCCCCAGTTCAACCAGATCCTTCACTCCCCCACTTCGTCCCCTACCGAATACAAAATTTTCTCCAACGAATAGCTTTCGGATCCCAAGCCCGTCACGAAGAACCTGATGGACAAACTCATCCGGCCCCAGCCTGGCTAACTCCAGAGTGAAGGGCAGAATCACCAGTTCGCCGACTCCCAGACGTTCAAAGAACGCAGTTTTTTCATGATCATCAGATAAAAATTTATGGACAGATCCTGGACGCAACACCTCAACAGGATGCGGAGCAAAAGACAACACCATAGGAAATCCGTTGGACTGCCGAGCGCAATTTACGACAGCCTGGACAAGAGCACGGTGTCCCAAATGCTGCCCATCAAAATTGCCAATGGTGAGAACAGGGCAGAAGGCGGGACGAACCGTGGGTAATCCTCGAGTAATCTTCATACACCATCACGGTTCATGAGACATGCAGCCTCTTTGGCAAAATATGTGAGAATCAGGTCCGCCCCTGCGCGTTTAATCGCGAATAAACTTTCCATCATCACCGACGCTTCATTAATCCAGCCTAGTTGTGCTCCAGCCTTGATCATGCTGTATTCCCCACTTACTTGATACGCCGCCACGGGAACGGCCACAAGTTCACGAACTCGTCGAATAATATCCAAATAAAACAAGGCTGGCTTCACCATCACAATATCGGCACCCTCTTGGATGTCCAGTTCCACCTCACGCAGCGCTTCTCTCGCATTGGCTGCATCCATTTGGTAGGACCGGCGGTCCCCAAAAGATGGACTAGAGAAGGCCGCATCCCGAAACGGGGCATATAACGCGGAAGCATACTTAGCGGAATAGGCCATGATGGGCATTTCAGAGAGTCCCTGTTGGTCCAATGCCTGTCGAATCGCGGCAACCCGGCCATCCATCATATCGGAAGGGGCAACCATATCCACTCCCGCCTCCGCATGACTCAGCGCCATTGCCTGAAGACACTCTAGCGTTTCATCATTCAGAATCCGGCCGTCCCGAACAATTCCGCAATGGCCATGGGAGGTATATTCATCAATGCACACATCGGTAATCACCATTAAATCGGGTAAATGATCCTTAATCGCCCGTACCGCACGCTGAACAACCCCTTCCTTCTCATAGGCGGAAGATCCACGCTCGTCTTTGTGTTCAGGAATCCCAAACAGGATAACGGCCGGAATCCCTAAATCCCAGGCCTCTTTGGCTTCCTGAACTACCCGATCCACAGACCACCGCCATTGACCAGGCATCGAGGCAATCGGTTCTTGCTTATTCTCGCCAAAGGTCACAAACAAGGGATAGATGAAATCTGCCGGAGTCAGCTGCGTCTCACGGACCATTCGGCGAAGGGATTCATGTTGCCGCAAACGACGTAAACGATGAACGGGAAATCCCATACTCGTCCTTACTTTCGAGGAAGATTCGTTAAAAAGACAACTAGATCCCGCACAGAGATCATCCCCACCATAATCCCAGCCTGGGTAATTCCCAGGTGCCGAATATGTTCTTTAGCCATTAAATCATTTGCATCCAACAGGGTTCGATCTGCCTCGATACTGACAATCGGAGCAGACATAATTTTTTCGACCGTCGTCCGCATCGGATCCGCACCCGCAGCGACCACTCGTCGAACCAAATCCGTATCGGTTAAAATGCCGATGATTTCCTCTCCACTGGTCACAATCACACTCCCGATTCCATTATCCCGCATCATTTCTGCAGCGGTCTTGACCAAAATATCCCGGTCAACTTCGACAATTTTATCTACCGGAACCATACAAGATTTTACAGGAACCATGACGCTACTCCTCCCATCAATCGGTTAACAAAACGTGGTGTCCAGAACTTCCTGCACCATAGAATAATTATGAAGACGATACCAATCGCGTATCCTTTGGAGCTTGCTGGGCATGAATGATCATGGCATCGACCAACGCCGGAACCGTATTCTCCAACGCCACGACATCCACTGACAGCCCTTCTTCCTGTACGGTTTGGGCTGTGATCGGGCCAATAACCGCTACGATCATATGCCGGGTTAATTCCTGTAATTCTTGGCGATTCTCAAATAACTGACAAAAATTCCTCACCGTGGAAGAACTGGTAAAGGTCACATACTGAATTTCCCTATTGCGAAGTCGATCACGAAGAAGGCCAATATCGACCGAAGCAGGGAGAGCTTGATAAGCATGAACCACATGAACCGTGGCACCCATGGCTTCCAACTGGTCAGGGAGAATCTCGCGTGCCACTTTGGCTCGAGGAATCAAAATCCGTTGACCGGAGACCCCTAACCCGCCGAGCGCCTGCAAAATTCCTTCTGCCTGAAAATCTTGAGGAACCAGATCCGATGCAATCCCCCAACGAGCCGCTTCTTCCCGAGTCCGAGGACCAATACAACACACACGGACTCCAGCCAAACTCCGTACATCTTTATGATGAAACCAGAGACGACCCATAAAGGATTGCACACCATTCACACTCGTGAAAATCACCCAATGGTATGTCGAAATCGCAGCAATCGCCTCATCCACAGGGGTCCAACTATCAGGAGGATGAATCTCCAACGTTGGACATTCCACCGGT
>JBDSHB010000174.1:0-3971 GCA_039918695.1 Nitrospirales bacterium
TTCCAGAATTGTACCCACGATTGTAAGAGTCCATGGCCAATATGGCATACATGAGCTCTGATGAAGTACTCATTTCAAAATCCCACTCAGAATTGTTTCCTGCCCAGGCTTTGCATTTATTATGATCTTCTTCCCCTTAAAAAAACTTCATGAAAAAATAATTCTTCATAAAGTCTTAAAACACTTTTATTTGCTTTTGCTCCTTAAATAACCGATTTTTTTTGATAACGTATTTGTAAAGGGATTATTGGGATCAGTTCGATATTTCTTAAGATCATCCAACCATCCCAACACGCTCTCTAGCTTCCCCTCCGTCACCGGCTCGTCGGTGATTTCTAAAGTGATCCGCTTCAGCGAAACACCCGGCCCGAACGTGGCTGCCAGATTGCCCGGATCGACTTGTTGCACGGTCTTGGGATCGTTGATATCCGTGAAGGTCACCAACAATGGATAGTTCTGGCGTGGCAGATCTCGGACCTCTCCACGAAACTCCCTTTCCAGGCGATCCCCTCTCTCTTCGACGGGTAGTGAGGGTTCGATCAGGAAAAAAGGCATGATAGGCCACCTTGTCCGGATAGTTAGTGGACCTGGGTGCCCCGGTGAGCAACCCAAATAGGACGTGACCGGGAGCCATTGCTAGTGTGGTGTCCGAGAAATAACTGGTTATTTGACTTTTCTCTTTCTGGGAACGGTACACCCCGGCTTGATCTGCTCCAGCGTCTGGCGGCATCGAGCAAGCTTGGCCTGGATGGATTCGACGGTTGCTGTCCAGACGAAGGGGAGAGGATTTGCGTTCCACGCGTCGAGGAATGCTGTGATGGCCGACTGCAGGTCCGCGACGCTGGTGAATGAGCCGCGTCGCACGGCCTTGGCGGTGAGTTCGCCAAACCACCGTTCCACCAAGTTGAGCCAGCTGGCACTGGTCGGGACAAAGTGCGGCACAAACCGCAGATGGCGCTTCAGCCAACCCTGCACGTTAGGATGCTTATGGGTCCCGTAATTGTCCATCACTAAGTGGAGCGTGATCTCGCCAGGAAACTCCGCATCCAGGCGTCGCAAGAATTTCAGGCACTCCTGATGGCGGTGCCGGCTAAAGCACTGCCCGATCACTTTCCCTTGCAAGACCTCCAGAGCCGCGAACAAGCACGTGGTGCCATGGCGCTTATAATCATGGGTCATCCGTGCCCAGACGACCCTTCTTCTGGGTAGGCCCCGTTGCGTGCGGTCCAGGGCCTGGATCTGGGTCTTCTCGTCCACGCAGAGCCCCAAGGCTTGGTCCGGGGGGTTCAGGTACAGTCCCACCACATCGGTGAGCTTCTCCAGAAACCGCGCATCGCGCGACAGCTTGAACCGCTTGACACGGTGTGGCTGCGCCAGATCGTGCTGACCGTGGATTTGCTCACGCCCTGCGCCTGCGCCATCTGCCGGCAACTCCACTGCGTCATCCCCGCAGGCTTGGTCAACAGCGTCGCTTGGATAATCGCCTTGATCTTGCGTGCCGAGTAGCCGGGCTTGCGTCCACGGCCTGGCGCAATCTCCCACATCCCTTCTGGGCCTGTCTCGGCAAATCGCCCGCGCCACAGTGCGACCGTTTTCACATCAACACCACATTCCGCTGCAATCCCCCGATTGGTCGCTCCCGCGGCGGCGGCCAGAACGATCCGGCAGCGCAACGCCACCTGTTGCGGCGTGCCATATGCCGCCCCCCAGCTGCTCCCGTGCAGCATCGGGAAGACTCACATGGGGGCTTCTTCTGGCCATCCCTCAGCATCACAGATGGAGGACTATAACACCAGTTATTTGTTGGACCCTATAGTAGCGACACCGCTTCCCCTTGTATCTGACACCCCAAGCCGCCCCCGCCCATGCCGCGCAACCATTGTGGAGACGATCCACACTTGACTGCCATGACGCTGGAGGCCGCAATCGGTCCAAACGGCAATTCTACTTCTATCGTTAATTTCTACCGCCACTCCCACTCCGGAAACCCTATCAACTCACATCCCGAAAGCCCCACATTCACCAGAAGCCCCACTAGACCCCTTACGATTTTCATCATGGACGTCTTCCTGAAACGCGCATTCATGTTCCCGGCGGTTTTCACATTCCGGTCATTCCAGCACGTTGTTGGCGTGACTCTCTCTTTCTTATCCATGCGGCCTCCCTGTCCTTTTCCCTTGTTGTTCCGGCAAGTCCTTGGCCGGAATTAAAATTCTGATCCATGTCGTACTCCTTGCCCTTTCCCCAGTTATTCCAGATTGTTGTTGTCCGGAATCTCTCGCTGCTCCATCCAGCATCCGTGCACCATTGACCGTCTCCCCCCCTTCACCCTGCCCCCTCCCCTAAGTGGGCGAGGGTTAAAAGTACCTGGCCTGTGGCGAGGCCGAACCGTGCAGCCGACTTCGGAGACCAAGCGCGCATTGCCTGAGCCCTTCGCCAAGACTCAGGACAAGCTCCGCGAGTTTGCGCGCCGCCGATGTCGGCGAACCGCGCAGGGCACCCTGATGGCCACGTCAGGGCCAATATGGTTTTGGCTACTTTTGCCGAAACAAAATTGGCTCGGCCGCCGGGACGAACCCTGGATCTACTGCATTTCTCCAACTCATGCGCTTGAACACTGGGAAGAAACTCAGCAAGACCACAATTTTTCAAATGGCGCTCGTATTCACGCGGGTTCATTGACTTTCGCCGGATTCTACAGAGGGCCTATCTTTTCCTGGTTCCTACTCGACTTGGTTCATTGCTCGATGAACGATGATGAACCTTGGTGACATTCTCGTTTCGAACTTCATGGAATCTTGCCCCCTAAAACTATTTCGGCAATAATCCCTCGATTAAGAATCTAATGGGAAATCCCATTCAACGCCATCTGCTAAGACAAAGGAGAGCCGTATGTTGTCTTGGATGTTCCGAGCGGCAATCGTTGGAAGCTTCATCGCAATGGGAGGATTACCGGCCTATGCCGGTGAAAAGGAAGGATCGCAACTGACGATTACCTCTCCGCGCAATAACGAAATCGTCGAATCAACTGTTGAACTCACGTATACGTTACAAAAAGGCACCAAAGCCGACCATGTCCATGCCTTTGTCGATGGCCAATACCAAAAAGGATTTAAAGGCACACTTCAAGGATTGACTCCGGGTACGCATCTGATCACGGTCAAGGTGGCCGATCATGACCATGAGATTCTTGACACGTCTGATTCAATCGAAGTTGAAGTGAAATAACGAAGGACCTGATGAGGAGAATGGAGGAACGGGTAGCTGACACCTTGGCTGCCAGCTCTGGAATCGGTCAATCCCTCACATCAGATTTTAAAAAAGAGTGACACAACCCTACGCGTAGATTGATCCGGATGCCCTTTCAGGCAGGAAACGTCGAATCCGGAGTGGGACCTTCATTCAGGATGTCCCGGAGCGCAAGAGCCAAAGACAGTCCGTTGACCGGCTTCATTAAGAAGGTCTGAATGCCGAGTTGCTTGGCTTTTTCTTGGGTCATGGTGTGGCTAAACCCCGTACACAACAGAATAGGAATATCCGCTCGAATACTTAACAACGCACGAGATAAGGCCTCACCGCTCATCGTCGGCATGGTTTGATCCGTCACGACCATATCAAAATCCCACGGGTGTGCTCGAAACAGATCTAACGCTTCATACGGATTGACGCTTGCCACAACGGAATAGCCTAAATGGCTGAGAAATTGCGTCCCCCAGCGCGTCAGCATTTCTTCATCATCCACAAATAAGATCCTTCCCGATCCAGTCGGCCAGGCCATCACTTCCTCAGGTTTTACGGGCACCACCACATCCAGGCGCGGCAGGAGTACAGTGAAGGTGGTTCCCCCTCCTAGAGGACTGGATACGGCAATCCCACCACCGTGGTTATGCACGATCCCATGCACGACGGCCAGCCCGAGTCCCGTGCCTTCCCCAGCAGGTTTTGTGGTAAAGAATGGCTCAAAAATTCTC
>JBDSHB010000175.1:0-6539 GCA_039918695.1 Nitrospirales bacterium
TGCCCAGGTCACTGGGCTGACTTCGCCCGACATCGCTATGCTCACCACAAATAGCAGTAACACCTTCGAAAACTGTCCTACCATCATATCCTTTCCCTTCGCCTCCTGATTACAGAGAGCCTCCCGAGGGTTGTTGAGCTGACAATTGAGAATTTCTCTTCACTGCCCATTTGCGTTGCGTATCGATGACCAATGTAAACAATGCCGGAATAACGATGAGGGTGAACACCGTGGAGACCAAGAGGCCACCCAGCACCACACTCCCGATCCCCCGGTACAGCTCGGAGCCCGCGCCAGAGGAGACCACCAGCGGAAAGAGCCCAAAGAGCGTGGTGAGTGTCGTCATCATAATCGGCCGGACGCGGATCTTGACGGATTCACGAATGGCCTCCCGAAGGGGTAATCCTTGGCCTGATTCTCCTTCGAACGAATCCGCCTCTTCCGAACCCCTCATGAAATTTAAGGCCTGGTGCACAACCAGAATGGCATTATTGACCACCACCCCGATGAGAATGACAAAGCCTAACATGGTCAACACATCCAATGGTTGATACGCGATAAAACTATTGACCAGAGAAAGACCCAGGAAACCACCGGCTGCGGCAAACGGCACCGTAAAAATAATCACCAGCGGATAGAGAAAACTTTCGAACAGCGCGGCCATCAACAAATAGGTAATCGTAAAGGCTAATAGAAAATTCCATTTTAACGCATCATAGGTTTCGGTTAAATCATCGGCCGTCCCCGACAGCCGGACATTATACAAACGTCCTAACGTCCCACTTTCTTTCAATGGCCCAAGGATTTGCGTTCGAATCACATCCATCGCCTCCTCCAGCGCCATCTCAACGGGCGGGATCACCTGAATCACAATGGATCGTTCCCGTTCAATATGATTGATTTGTTCCGGCCCCGAGACTAATGTGACATCGGCAATATTGCCGACCGTCGTCAATTGCCCGCCTTTGGTATAAATCGGAATGGAATTGAGCGACTGCGTCTGATTGGCATACCGATCAATCCCACGAATTGTCAGGTCAATTTCATCGCCCTCAAATTGATAGTCGCTGGCCTTTGCCCCATCGACCAGGGCATCAATGGTAAATCCGAGTTCCTGATTGGTCATTTGCACATCGGCCGCCCGATCCCGTTTCAGGGTGACACGAACTTCCGGGCTTCCCAAATCTAAACTGGGAATAGGCCTGACCTGTGCCTCGGGCAGCACCCCTTTCACCTGACCAAACACCTGAGCACCCAACCCGACCAGCGTATCCAGCTCCGGCCCGGTGATTTCAATATCAATATTTCGTCCCTCGCCCAGGCCACGCTCAAACAGGCCGCGTTGGGTGATGATACCAATCACGCCTGGAAGATCGGCCGTGGCTCGGCGAAACAGGGGGATTAATTCTTTGACCCGGTCAGGATCATTCACTCGACCGCCCATAAAGACTGACCGCCCCCGCGCCACATAGAAAAAATTGGCAATACTGGGGCCATCCAGAGCGGCTTCCTCCGGGGAACCAGGCTTCGCGTCCCAATAAGGGCTTAAGGTCGATTCAATCGGCTTTCCCATTTTGACAAATTCGTTGGCGTTATAACCCGGCGGAGGCAACAGAATGCCAATGACCAGGTTCCGGTTTCCCTGAGGCAGATACTCCGCCTTCGGCAACAAAGCCCAGCTTAGGACAATGGCAATCGAGGTGAACCCCAAAATGGTCACACTTCGCCAGAAAACACTTCCACTGAGGTCATAGACGAGAGAACCCAACGACTCTTTGATGCGCTCCAATCCGGAAGGATGTCTTTCCGGTAAACTCTTCTCCGCCAATGTTGATGCATTCCAGACAGTGGAGGCTTCTCTCTCTTTGGGTTTTTTGACCGTCGTTAAGACTCGCGCAGATAACGAAGGAATCACGGTCATTGAAACCACCAGGCTCAAACCCACACCGGCACTAATCGCAATGGCAATATCTCGAAACAACTGGCCGGATTGTTCTTCCATGAACACAATCGGCACAAACACCGCAATCGTGGTGAGAGTACTGGCCAGCACCGCGCCCCATACCTCGACAGTGCCATCATAAGCAGCTTGAAACAACGATTTCCCCAATTCCCGGTGACGATAAATATTTTCCAGCACCACAATCGAGTTATCCACCAACATCCCGGCAGCAAACGTCATTCCCGCTAAACTGATGACATTGAAATTCCGTCCCAACACCCACAGCATAATAAACGTCCCCATCATGCTGATCGGAATGGCCAGACCGACCACCAGGGTGCTACTGCCCGTGCGAAGGAATAAATACAAGATGGAGATCGCCAACAAACTCCCCACGATCAAATTTTGCTGCACAAGAGACAGTGAACGGTCAATGTAAATGGTTTCATCATAGACCTGAAATAACTGAAACCCTCGTGCCTTCAAAATTTCTTCATTGAGCTCATTGGCGGCCTCGCGCAGACCGTCCATTGCTTCCAACACATTCGCGCCAGTCTGCCGAATCGCGTTGATCGCGATGGCGGGATGGCCTTTTTGTCGAACCACAACGGTCGAATCCTTGTAATCAATATGGGCACTCGCCACATCCCGCACATACACCGACGCGCCATCACGCCTGGCAATGATGACATTTTCCACATCCTGCGGATTGAGATATTCCCCCACCGTACGTACGACATACGACCGCTTCCCCTCATCGAAATCTCCGGCACTGTAATCCCGATTCTCCTGATCTAACGCTCGAGCCAGGTCCATAATGGTTAACGCTCTGGACGCTAATTTAGCCGGATCAACCGTCACCCGAAGCTCCCGCTCCCGCCCACCGTAAACATTCGAAGCCGCGACACCCTTGACCCGTTCGAAACGGGCCTTAATAATATCCTCTGCAAAATCCCGCATGGTTTCAATATTGACGGGATTGCCTTCCAAGGTGTCTAAAATAAACCAGGCCATGGCGGCCCCACGGGTATCCGCACTGCTAATGACGGGTTCATCCGCCTCAAGCGGATACTCTTTGACTTGATTCAACCGGTTGGAGACTTGGAGTAAGGCAGTGTCGGTATTCGTTCCTGTGGGAAATCGAAGAATGACTTTCCCCTGACCATAGGAACTTTCGCTGAACATTTTCTCCAGGCCCTCGACGCCTTTAAGTTGCTCTTCCTGCTCATCGATGATTTCACGTTCAACTTCATGCGGACTGCCCCCGGGCCACCGGGTATCCACCGTGACTTCATGCTTTTCCACATCGGGTGCCAGCTGCACCGGCAACTTCACCAGCGCCACAATGCCGAACAACACGACTAAGAGCACACCCACTGCTGTGCTGACCGGATAACGGATTGCTGAATGAACCAGATTCATGCTTCCGCCGGCTCCTCTAAAATTCTGACGGACTGCCCTGGCAGAAGACGCTCATTCCCTTCCACCACTATCTGCATGCCTTCTTCAATAGCTCCCTGTACTTCAACCACGTTCTCAAAATGGGCTATGGGGATCACCGTGACTTGCGTGACGGTATTATTGGCCACAATAAACGCGAATTCCTTGCCCCCTTTGAGCACCAGAGCATCCTTGGGGATCACGACCGCCTGGTAAGGAGCGCCCACGGCTAACTTCACCCGTGCCACCATCCCGCTTTTAATGCGTAACTCCGGATTGGCCAACACGACTTTGACCGGAAACGTCCGTGCCGCCCGATCGGCTTGGGCGATGACGGAAAAGACTGTTCCTTCAACCTCTTTTCCAGGCAAGGCATCGAACACCGCCACCACTGGATCCCCGACCCTGACATCCCGTACATATTCTTCCGGGAGCGGCACTTGCACTTCGACCTGAGACAGATCCACCAATTCCACGACTGGTCCACCCTCCACCACCCATTGGCCGATTTCCGTATATTCTTTTGTGATCCAACCGGGAAAAGGCGCCATGACCCTTGATTTAGTCACTTGATCACGTACCAGTCGAATTTCCGCTTCTAATTGAATCAGTCGCTTTTCTAGAGCGCTTTCTTCAACAACCGCATCATCCATTTCTTTTTGGGTCACCAGTTCTTTGGCAAACAACACCTTTATTCGGTCCAAATCCTTCTGCGCCTGTTCATAGCGGGCTTTGGCTTCACGATGCGAAGCCCCTGCCGAGTCAAGGCGGATGTTTAGCGTGTCTGTCCGAAGACTAGCGAGCAGTTGGCCTTTCTTTACAAACTGACCTTCTTTACCGGCAAAGCCTTTGACCAGCCCCGCCACTTCACTGGCCACGAGACTTCGCTTGCGCGGTTCCGCTGTTCCCACCAAAGAGACGGATCGCTGCACCTGCTTGCTCGAAACGGTCACGACCTTGACCGGTGAGGGTGGACGTCCCGTTGGCGGCTGGGCCGCCTCCTGTTCGCTGCACCCATGCAATCCCTGCACGGCCAGGATCAGGGTAAACACAAACCGAATGGAGCTTTTGAGCAGATATGCCATACGTTTACATTGACCTTTTTAGGGTTGAAGTCCCGAGGCCGTCAAGCAACAACGACCCTAACCACTTGCCTTTGTCCGCAAGCGATTCTTTGGGCCCTGATTGGAGAATCCAAAGATAGATGGTGGAGTTTAACATGCCATGAAACGCCAGGGAGGTATCTTTGGGATTCACTTTGCGGAATTCTCCGGTCTTGATGCCCTCCTTGATGAGATTCGCGACAAGATCAATTTGCGCCAAGTACCGTTTCCACACCCGCTCGCCAAATGCGCTTTTCACCGTCCATTCAAACCCGCTCCACTCAGAGACATAAATACGGAAGAACGCACGGTTTTGATCAGCGAAGGCTAACTTCACTTGGATCACCGCACGTAACTTCTCTTGTGCCGGGAGACGACTTTGCGTCGCTTCTTCCAAAAGGCGGAGTAATTCCTCCACCTTCGCTTCCACCAGAGAGATATAAATGTCTTCTTTGCTCTTAAAAAACCGGTACACCGTCCCCATGGCAAATTGGGCATCCTCCGCAATCTCGGCCATACTGGTTTTAAAAAATCCGTTCTGGGAGAACTTTCGCTCAGCAGCTAAGAGTATTTCCTCTCGCCGGGCTTCATATTCCCGCTGTTTGCGTTGAGATCGCTGATCTGCGCCAACTTTCATGTCAACCTTTCAATCCTTCTGTCCAGGGCGATAGATTCTAAAACATGAATACTTATTCTACAATATGGAATACTCATTCATCTATCGGAAACGCAGTCATCGAAGTTAAAGGGAGTCAGCAGGCAATCAAGCACGCATGGATGAGGAAAGAGCCGGAGGTGAAAACCACAAGAATGGCATAACGAAGGCACGGGAACAGGGTCGAAGAGGGCTTTTGAAGGGTCTTCAGAAGAGTTCCTATCGCTTGGGCGGTTCGTTCCGTGGGTCCCGACACCTTAGATATTAGCCCACCATCCCCTTCTCGTGATTCTGCCCGCCCGAGACCCCCCCGGACACAATAAATGCCATGACATCCGCGCTTTCCGCCTTGAGCGGACGAACCTGCATTTTAGGAAAGACCAGCACATGCCCCGCAAAATTATAGGATTGCGGGAAATAGACGGCCACATGGTCGAGCAGACCGAGAAATTCCAAATCCGTTCGGGTGACAAAACCCACCGCCTCCGCATAGCCGCCAGGCAACAGAGATACCAAGACGGGCTGATCAAACCGACGCTTTTCCCCCATAAACGCCGCGATCAGATCCTTGAGCGAGGTATACAGAATTTTGACGAACGGCGCCTTGACCAACACCCGTTCCAACGCATCTAACATTTTTTGCACAAACACCGTGGACGCATACCGGCCGGTCAAGGTGATTAACCCAACCGTGACCAGAAATCCCACACCCGGGATGGGGATATTCAACCATCCATCAATGGTTTGAAGCACGAGCCAGGCGACATACAGCGTCGTCACCACGGGGACCAGGATTAAGAGACCTTCAAAAAAATTCCTGGCCAAGTCATTCAGATTGATATTGGCCCAAAACTTGGGTCGTTGTAATTCCATATCAGACTACCCCCGTCAAAAAAGTAAAAACCCGCAGGCCCATCTCACCAGATTGCGCCATTTCCTGAAAACTCTCCATTATTCCTGCAAAAATCATGAATGGACAGACCGTCTCCCAGTGAAAGTATGTATCCCACCGAAAGTCACACAAACGTCGGACGATGGTCAACATGAGGGATTGTGGGTGGTTACAGGGGACGCGGCAATGCAGTACAATCGCCTCAATACATTCTTAACAGGGAGAGCAGGCATGGCACAAAGCAGTTCGGGGACGACACCAGCAGCAACCGATTCCCAGGAAACAGAAATCCTATACGTCGTGATTCAAAGGGATGGTAAGCAGGTCAGTGCTAAATGGGGACTCCATCCGAATCTCAAAGAAGAGTTGAAACCCGAAGAGTGGAAAGAGCTGACCGAAGTGATGGGAAAGGTCACCACACTCGTCGGAGGTCGTTTTTCACAAGTCTTAAACAAGGCCGATGAAGAATCCGGAGGCACCGCTTAAGAGAGACCGTCTGTCCTTTTG
>JBDSHB010000176.1:0-4601 GCA_039918695.1 Nitrospirales bacterium
AGCAGGTCTTGCGAAAAGGCTCAAGAAAGCCTTTGACGAAATGATTACTCAAAGGAGTGTGCGACATTTTGCCTTCTATAATTACCAAACAGGTTGCTGGAGCCTTTTCTACTTTCGATACGGAGGAGATACTGTATCCTTCATCGAAGAAACGGAACGATTGGCTAAAATGAAAATGCGGGTTGAGAGAGTTCAACAAAACTTCCAGTACTCTGTTTTTTCTTTTGCATTCAGGAAATCCTCTATCCTCACGGGAAATACCTTCGACCAATGTGTGCTGCGAATCGAGGATGCAAAAGAGCATCCCACGGTCTTGCGGCAGGACTATCAAGTTGCACTGAAGTATTTTCGAGGAAAAACGGGTGAACAGCAAATCTATGAGTTCCCTCCTTAAGTTGACTCTCCGAAGCCGAACAAGCGCTTGGAGCGGACTCGCCGGTGAGCGGCCTTTATTCGTAGTTGCGTGGGCGAGCCGCTGAAGCGCAGGCGTTAGCCGTTCATGCCAGCAATTGCGCTCACATACAATTGAATCTAAAGCGCCGGGAGCGTGGTCAGGTCTTACAATGATGCATCTTTCAAGTCGAGGCCATCTGAGCTGGTCCGGCTCCCATGTCTGCTTTCTTGGGTATGGTGGACTTGTATCCAAAAAAGGAACCGGCGCCTTTTTGATATCTTTTTGTGCCGGGGTTCGTCCCGCAGCACAAAACATGACATCCATACCATCTTTCAATAACTCCAATGACTCAGTCGCTCCTTCCTTCGCTAGCGTCCCGTGGCCTTGTGGCGAGGCCAAGTCGTGCAGCCGATTTCGGAGGAAGGCGCGCATTGTTTGAGCGCAGCGAGTTTGCGCGCCGCCGAAGTCGGCTACACGGCGCAGGGCACCCGAAGGGCCACGCCACGGCCACCATGGTTTTGGGTCCTTTTGCCGAAACAAAAGGACCTCGTTCGCCGGGACGAAACCCGGCAATACCAATAACCACTTGGACATTAAAGTTATTTCAACAAGCTCCCCATGTTCCAACAGTGATTGAAGGGAAGAACCAAGATGGATGGCCGATAAGCAATGTTGGGGAATGAAACCGACTCGTAGTCCAACCCGTAGCGCTTGGGGTCATCATCTGTTTGAAACCTCGGCGGATGCACACCCAGCAGAAAATTGAAGAATGGCAGGAAAACAATAAGCCCAAGGATCCAATACAGGACGTTCCACCTCACGGGGTTTGTCTCCGTAGGAAGAGAAGTCTGTTAAACAAATCATATAGAGAGGCAATTTGAAGTGTCACGAAATGTGAAGGAAAGGCTTTGTATATATCTCTTTCCACTCGACTCTAGTTATTCAAAATATTTTCCTAAGGGCGCTGCAAACATAAAATACAGACACCTCAGACTGCCGCCTGAACAATGGAGTTTTCACGACACGAACCGGTTTGTGTCTTGATCAAAGATTGTGAAGCGTTTACTCCTTTCCTCCCCAGCCTGTGCGCATGAACTGTAGCACTCCAGGACACATGAGGATATGCCCGTGTAAATGTTCTCAAATCCTACAATATTGTGCAGCCCTTCACCCCATAGGCAAACCAGTGTAGAATTACAGCCGATTTAACCAAGACCCAGCAACCTGCATTCTCAGGTCTAAGGCGACAGTGTCCTGGTGGACAACTTGTTTCGGGTCAAACAATCGTCCCCATTCGTAGCCAAAGCCGGGAGGCGTTGAGGAAGACCTCCTTAAGGGAATAATGGGGTGAAGGCATTCAGCCCACTCAGGCCGACAGACGATATATTAAAAGGCCCTTTGCATGAACAAAATCCGCCAACTATCCTGGTTAGGGGAAGCGAAATTCACGTCACAGGAAGGGAGTGATCTATGGTAAGGGATAAGACATTACTCGTCGGTGTCGACAGTTCAGATTCTTCCATTCGAAGCGTCTCCTACGTCGCTCAAATGATTGGGGCCCGTGAAGATTTTCATGTCGTGCTCTTTCACATCCTCCCCCCGATTCCTCCCGAACTTTTGGAGTTCGGGGGAGCCGAAGATCCGGCAACAGAACAAAAGCTAGACGAGACCTTAAAAAAAGATCAGGCTCAGTGGATCGAGGACGCAAAAAAGGCCGCGGAACCAATCTTAGATAACGCCAAGACGATTCTGTATCGGATTGGGGTATTACCCGCCATGGTCAGCGCAGTGTTTTCTCAATCCATCCACCGCCCGGATATTGTTGCTGAATTGATCGGGACAGCTCACAAACAGAATTGCGGAACCATCGTCGTTGGACGAGAATCGTACTCCAGCTTCAAGGAAATATTTCATCACCATGTGGGCGAAGAGCTGGCAAAAAAAGGTCAGGGCTTTGCCGTTTGGGTCATTGCCTGATGGTGCGTCATGAACCCAATGCCGGGAAACGATCCCTCAGACCAGGTTTTCCAGCGTTGTTAGATGACCAAAATAGGCAGACCGGCCATCTGACAGACCGCACCGGAATGCTTTCCATATTTCACTCATGATTTGAGATACTCACCGTGCATAATCAAGGGAGTCTTTCGTGACAGAAAAGAATCTTCAAGAGGTAAACCTGCCTTCTCTCAGTGACCGGAAATTTTTTCCTTCTCCCGCCGCATGGGAGGATCAGGTCTTGTACTTTTTACTACTCGACCGTTTTTCGGACGGACAGGAAAAAGGCTACAGAAGCAACGACGGGACAGTCGTCCGGCGCGGCTCTGTTCCTCTCTTTCAGGAAACCGATGCGGGCAATGCGGAGGAATCTCACTGGAAGGCAGCGGGACAGAAGTTTTGCGGAGGGAATTTAGCCGGATTGACGAGCAAACTGGGGTACCTTGAACGTCTCGGGGTGACCGCCATTTGGATTAGCCCCATTTTCAAACAGGTGAAATTTAAAGACACCTATCATGGATATGGCATTCAAAACTTTTTGGATGTCGATCCCCATTTCGGTCAACGGGAAGATCTGAGAACACTTGTCCGGACCGCTCACGCTCACGGGATCTACGTTATTCTGGATATTATCCTCAACCACACCGGGGATGTGTTTCGATACAATCCCAACCGCTATCGGACCGAACATAACGGGCAGATCTTCAACGACCCCCGCTGGGATGGCCAATCCTATGAGGTCCAAGGGTTCCATGATCAATTCGGAGAACCCACTCTCCCCTTCCAACAACTCGACATCCCAAGCCACCCTGCCGCCTGGCCCCATGGAGCCATCTGGCCGCAGGAATTCCAGGACCCTCAGGCATTTACCCGAAAGGGGCACATCACCAATTGGGATTTTTCACCTGAATTTCTTGAAGGGGATTTCCTGGACCTGAAAAATATTCAACTCGGTTCGGGCGACGTCGATCAGTATCAGCCGGCTGATGCCCTCAAGGCGCTGGCCGAGGTGTACAAATTCTGGATTGCCTTTGCGGACGTGGATGGGTATCGAGTGGATACCGTCAAGCATATGGACCTGGGAGCCAGCCGGTACTTCGCTTCGGTCATCCATGAATTTACCCAATCCATCGGCAAAGAAAACTTTTACCTTATTGGAGAAATTACCGGGGGCAGAACCCGCGCGTTTCAAACGCTGGAAACCACCGGTTTGGATGCCGCGCTTGGCGTCGACGACATCCCGGACAAAATGGAATACCTCGTGAAGGGCTATCGCAACCCGGAGGAGTATTTCCAGTTATTCCGGAATTCCATCCTGATTCAGAAAGAATCCCACGTCTGGTTTCGCGATCGAGTGGTTACCCTGTTTGATGATCATGATCAAGTACGAAAGGGAGAGGACAAAGCCAGGTTTTGTGCTGATTTTGTTGGTCGGGATGGACTTTTAAATATACTCGCGCTCAACGCGCTCACGATGGGCATTCCCTGCATGTACTATGGCAGCGAACAGTATTTTGACGGGCACGGACAGAGCGATCAATTCATTCGCGAATGCATGTTCGGAGGAGAATTCGGCGCCTTTCGAAGCCATCAACGCCATTTTTTCAATGAAGAGAGCCCGGCATACCGGCAACTGGCCATCATAATTCGCCTTCGCCGTGACAAGCTTGCGTTACGACGCGGTCGACAATACTTGAGAGAAATATCCGGAAATGGAATCGACTTCGGGCTGCCGCGTATGCTTGGTGGACAAATTCGTTCAGTGGTTCCCTGGTCCAGAATTTTCAATGACCAGGAAATTCTCCTGGCGATAAATACCGACTATGTTGCGCCGCGAAGCGCCTGGGTGACGGTTGATGACGGACTGCATCACGCCGGCCACACACTCACGTGTCTCTATTCAACGAATGCGGGGCAGATCGGTCAGGAGACGACCGTCGAGTCGAGAAATGGAAAAGCCGTTGTGCTCACTCTTCCAGCGGGCGGTTTTGTCATCTATGGTAATTCCCAATAATTTCAGACCTATTCGAGCGCAATTTCCTAATCAATGGAATGATTCGCCTGTTCGAGCGTTGCCGGGTATCGACCCATAGGTGTTAAGCTAAGCCTTGGTCTTGCCCTCTGTAGAGGTTCGGATCGAAGCCCGCTTCGAGCATGTCCAGCGTGGTCATCCGTGAACGTTGTCGATGCTTGCGACAGTACCGGAGCAGTG
>JBDSHB010000177.1:0-3439 GCA_039918695.1 Nitrospirales bacterium
GGTCCGGTCGCGAATCCACAGACACCATTCCAATTTTGACCTATCCCGCCATTTGATCATACCAGAACTGTCCAAGCCGCATTGCCGCTTCAGGTTCCTGACCTGGTTCAGCAGTAAGCACCTTACATTTTAATTGGTGAGATTTTGACTCGTATTTTTCAGGTGTACGTATCGGAAACGTTTCTGATCTGAACCCTAAACAAGAGAGACCCCAATTTTTTTAATGACAACAGAGGTGTCGAGCGACTGAGTTCTTCTCAACACAAAATATAAATTAGGGCATTTCCACTATGTAGACAAGTTCTCATGTTAATTCCTTACAAGGGGACATAGGAATAGTGTGGAAAAAATACCCACCTCAATTTTGATAGTGAGGAAAAACGCGTCACTACCAGTGTCTGTCTATTATTAACATTCGTGTTGGCTTTCCGAATGACAACGCATCTGATCCGGAGAGGGGGGCTGAAAAATTATTATCTCCGGGAGGTTCCACTTATTTTTGTTTTTATTGAAAGGGTACAAGACCAGGATGGTTTAGCCTGGCATCTACTTTGCTCGTAAGCCATTATTGTGAGTCAAGCAGAGGAGAAAAAGAAACCAAATAGGCCATGGGTGTTCCCGATGCCTGTCTGCGAATTCCGAAGGGGGAAGGACCTGAGTACACGGTGCAGCTAAAGCCCAATAAATTGGATTAGCCTGTATGTCAGGAAGTCCTGATTTTTCAAATGGCATAGTATAGAGAGCAAGAAGGTGATACCGCTCAACAAGAGGAGAAGAATTAGATGAATATTAAACACCAGGTTCAAGTGGTGATCGATGGTATTTTGGCTGGAAAACTTTTGTAAACATTTGTCGCGTATTACGCTGACCCCGTCGTGATGAGTGAAAATCGAAAAGTCGAACGAGTCGGGAAAGCGGGCAATCGGGAATATGAGGAAAAGTTTGTCGGGAATGTTCAGGAATTTCATGGGGGCCCAAGTTGGATGGACAATTGTTGACGGAGACCATGCGGCCGTGGAATGGACATTTGATCTCACGTTTAAAGGTGGAAATCGTGTGACGATGCAGCAGGTCGCCATCAAACCTGGAAGGATGGAAAGATCGTGTTCGAGAAGATTTTTATCATGGTTGATCCACATTCATGTGTAATCTCGTGAGTAAAGAGTGTTCATTTTCTTGTATTGGCGTGGACCCGATGGTGAGCCAAACCGAAATTCCCGTTGTGGTGCTGGTGCCAAGTACCAGGTGGAAGAAAATTTGGGAAAGCAGGAACAGTCAAGGCAAGAGTCCAAACCCATGAGCAGGATGCTTATCGGTTAGTTTGGCAAAGTTGTTTGGTAAGCCTCATGGAGAAAAGGAGAAAAATACATGGCTGAAATCATGAAAGCCTTTGTGATGAAACGGATCGGCGAGGTGGGCGTGATGGAGAAGCCAATACCCGATCCGGGTCCCAATGACGCAATCGTTAAGACCACTGCCGCACTCGTCTGTACATCAGACATCCATACGGTAGCTGGTTCCATTGGGGAACGGGGGAATTTAACTCTCGGGCATGAAGCGGTCGGAATCGTCCACAAACTCGGCCATGCGGTAAAGGGATTTCGAGAAGGCGATCGGGTCGTCGTGAATGCCATTACCCCATGTTACCTCTGTGAGAATTGTTTGCGAGGGTACACCTCCCAATGCACCGAGATGCTTGGAGGTTGGAAATTCGCCAATGTGAAAGATGGCAACATGGCGGAATATTTCCATGTGAACAGCGCACAAGCCAATCTGGCGCCCATCCCGGCTAGTTTGACGGATGAGCAGGCACTCTATTGCACGGACATGATGTCGACCGGCTTCATGGGCGCCGAACACGCCAACATTCCCATCGGTGGAAGCGTCGCCATTTTTGCGCAGGGACCCGTCGGATTGATGGCGACAGTCGGTGCAAAATTGTTAGGAGCAGGTCTTATCATCGCCGTAGAAACAGTGCCGCATCGGCAAGAACTGGCCAAGCGGTTTGGCGCAGATGTGGTCATCGATTTCAAAAACCAAGACCCTGTCACCGCGATTCTTGATCTAACGGATGGGCTAGGTGTGGATGCGGCTATTGAGGCACTGGGACTCCAGGTAAGTTTCGAGGGCTGTATCAAGGCGACGCGACCTGGGGGAACGATTTCCAACATTGGCTATCACGGCGATGGTGAGTTTGTGGAGATTCCAAGGGCAGCCTGGGGGGTCGGGATGGGTGATAAGACCATTCGAACCGGGCTTTGTCCGGGAGGAGCTGAGCGGATGAAACGACTCATGAGACTCCTTGTGATGGGTCGGGTGGATCCTACCCCGCTCACGACTCATCGCTTCAACTTCAGCGAGGTGGAAAAGGCTTTCTCCATGATGAAAACCAAAGAGGATGGCATGCTGAAACCCTTGATCCTTTTTGATTAAAAATTAAAAAGAAAATTTTATCATGCAAGAGGCTCCAGAAAATGAAGAACTCTCGTCACCTGGACAAAGGAGAAATTCATACAAACGGAAATAAACGCATTTTAATTCATGGCGCGAGGGGACTGTCAACGCCACGATGCAAGCCGCAAAGATGCACTGCCCTGTCGAAATGAATTTGGATAAAAACACCAATGAGCGTACTATGCAGGGATTCTGCGTGATCACTCCCAATGAAAGCACCGGCATGGTCTACACTTCGTTTCGATGCTCAGGTTCAACCGAAGAATGTCAGGGTGAATGGACCCTTATTGGAGGCCTAGGAGGCTATGGGGGGATATCCGGTACGACGAATTATCGCTCCAGGGTCGATCTCAGTTCAGAGGACGGAGGGTTAATCATTGGCTATGCGGACTGGCCGAATCTAACCTATACCCTGCCTTAATAAGGAGGAGAGATGAGAGAAAGAAAGACGGTTGACCTCAAATGCGACAGATTTCTTCCCGAATGAATGCAGTCAATTCAGGATAAAGCGGGTGGGCTTATCGCAGTTAACCCCACCCGCTTTTCTAGGTACCGTCATATGACGGTTTCAAAACCAAAAAACCGATCCCTACCGATGATAATGAGCAAATGCCCGACAACTCCAAGCTCCCATGACAAATATTTCAGAAGTGGTGGAGGGGGTGACGTATTTCAACCCGCTCCGGTATTTTCTCATCATCATTTGTAGAATTTTCCTGAGAGGCGTGGACCCGGAGATCCTGTGGCCGAAAAATGTGGCAATAACGTCGTTGGGGGCGATGATGCTCTGGTTCGCCGTCCGCCGAAGCCAAAAGAGTTTTACCTGAGATGAGCATTTCGACGACCGGAACATATACCCATCTATCGATAGGTTATGCGCCTGCATTTTTCTGCATGAACAGAATCATCGTTCAAGAAAAATGTCTCTCCCGTTTTCTGTAAAAGGAAAAAGATCATGATCCATTCTGCTATCGTCTCTCCTATC
>JBDSHB010000178.1:0-5680 GCA_039918695.1 Nitrospirales bacterium
GTGCAAATGTACACCTAATCACGCTGTCAGATCAATGAGGAATTGCGTGGCGAGCGAATGAATGAAGGATTTATGTCCCTTCGATGTGAGGAGAGGACGGTACTGGTAAAAAGATCGAAGAGGTTCAGGTTCCATGAAGCTTGAGCAATTTATCAATTTCTTCCTTGAACGTCTCATAGGGGAAGGCGCCGGGAATTAAAATAAGATGAGGATCTTCTGGAAGGGTTGTCGGAAAGAGGACGAATGCCGGCGTGCCACGAATTCCCAGGGATCCCGCATCCTGTAAATCTTTCTCAATATCTTTCATATAGCGATGGGAAGCCAAGCATTCCGAAAATTGCTCGCCGTGGAGGTTGAGGTCTTTGGCATATTGTTTGAGATTATCCGGAGCCAACTGGCCTTCACTGTTAAAAAGACGATCATGCATGGGCCAATAGGCATCTTGCTCTCCTGCGCATCGAGCGGCATCGGCTGCTCGAAGAGGGCTTCCCATGCCTCTCGGGAAGTCCCGATAGACAAATCGCACTTTTCCGGTCTCAATATACTCTGTAAGCAATTTAGGAAAGGTCTCATGAAAAAACTTTTCGCAATAGCCACAGGTAAAATCCGAGTATTCCAGCAGGGTGATAGGAGCCTTGGGATCCCCTCGCACCACATCATCATCCTGGATCAAAAAATCCGGAGTTTTCCCATGAGTCATGGGACTTATGAGCAGGGCGCCGAGAAGGATGGCGAACACTACGGTCGATTTGAGGGATTGGGCCATATTCATCATCACTCCATTACCATTATTGTTGCATTCCGGGCGGACCATGTCGAGGTAAGAAATTGGTCGTGGGCCAGGTGTTGAATTTACCGGCGACGGGCCCTTTCCAGGAGTCCCATCATCAGAAGAGGCCAGACTACTGTGGCATCACTCAAAACCTCAGCAAACATCCCACCCTCTTTTCGAGGCACAAATTTTCCCCATGATACACCTTCCTCATACGTGCACCCGCTGAGGCCACCCCAGTAGTCGGGCTCCGGGCAAATGCGAACACCGTACTGGTACCGTGGAGGAGTTAATTGTGTACCCATGCGGAGATTGAGAATATCGATATAAGGTGGCGTTTGTTGTGCCCAATTACGGGGAACTCCGCCTCCGATAGTGAAAATCCCCAGCCGTTTAGCAGACAGCAGTTTTTCCGTATAGCTGTTTAGATCTAAGAACGGATTATAAGCCGGACGAGCTTGCTGCAAGATCTGCCAGGTTTCCTGATCGGAGAGATCGGGGGATGGAGGTTGGGCTTGAGATTGTCGTCTCTCCTTCATGGCCCAAATGGAGACATCCAGGCCCAATTCAGAATCGGTAAATGCAGGAATATAGACCGGGACACCCTGCTCATAGGCACTTTTCAAAATTCCTGGGCCTTCGTAGTGGTCGTGGAGCGTTTTCCCGATTTCTCGAGTCAGAATTTCCGAGGAGATGGGTGTGTCAGGAGTCATGCGCTTTAAGGTTTGGCTGACGACCCGTTCGACGTGGTTGAGATTTGATTCCATCTCCAGCGTGTCGTAGACCCGGTTATAACCTTTTTCATAGAGCTCGGTATCGGTCATGGATGGGTGATATTTATAGTGGGTTTTGCCCACGGCTTCGCTCAAGCCATGAGCAATCAACGCCCCTGTGGATACGACGGCCTGCACCATGTTTCGGTCGATCATGCTGCAGATAATCTTTCCCATTTTCGCAATGGTCATGGCCCCGGACAAGGTCAAGATCACCGTACAATCAGGATCCTCGATCATTTTGTTCAAAATCTCAAAAGCATCGCCCAGACGACGACCGCCAAAGGCGGTCTTTTTCATGGCCGACAGAAGGTCGGAAAAAGACTCAATCGTTTCAGGATCCAGAGCTTCCAGGGCTTCAAGGCCGTCGCTTTCGCCATCGTGAAAAGTTCTCGTAGTCATCACAAATCCTTACGGCATAGATGAAAGAATTAACCAGACGGGAAAACGAGGAGTCTGATTCTAACGGGTGCGGGTGCGAACAATTAGGAAGGGGCGAACATCGGCTCCTAATAGCAATTGGTGATCCCAACGGGATTTGAACCCGTGTCTGCACCTTGAGAGGGTGCCGTCCTAGACCAGCCTAGACGATGGGACCAGTTGGTGTTTTTTCGTTGAATAACTGAAATTCGTACTGCCTGCCCTTACCAGGGATGTCCGAAATGTACCATTAGGGACTTAGGGCATGCAACGAAAAAAGGGCAGAGATCATGGACCAAAGAGGTAAAATCACCTGTGTTCATAAGGGGGGACAGTCGCAATAATAAAAAACAGGGCTCTTGAATCAGATATCAGAGGAGGGGGATGGGGAGGGTGTGGTTTGGATGGTTAACAGGCCTCGCATGAATGCATGGAGCCCACAATGATAAGGATAGGCCCCTGGGGCTAACCGGGTTAAGACAAACTGATGATCGGGTCGAATGATTCCTGAATCAAATGAGCATTGCGAGCGGGACTGACAGTCGTCTGCGACGATGGAATGCGCTTCACGGGTGTAATTTTTCCATGTGAGGGAGGTATCCAAACGGACCATCAGGTGGTTGGGAGAAAAAAATGGCGGGTCAGCTTGAATGGCAATCAGTGGAGAGGAGGCCCACAGAATCGGTTGTGTGGAAACGGGGGATAGCAGAAGAACCACGAAGCAGAGCAGTTGGCTCATTTGAAGGAATGTTCTGAATGAACAAAGTGGTGTCATGGTTGTTCGCCCATCAGGTAGTCAGGTCTGGCGAAGGAGAGGTACCGGCCCTGTCGCTACGGTTTGATAGTCAGGAAAATAGCGCCTTTTCCGCGCTGCAAGAGCACTAAGACAGACGTTCCAGCTTCCAGCCGCTTCACAAGCTGTTCAAAATCCTTCACAGATCCAATGGGAGCGCGATTCAGTTCCAGTATCACATCGCCCGGTTGGACGCCGGCCCGTTCAGCCGGAGAGTTCGGGTTGATTTTGGTCACGACCACGCCCTGGCCATCGCGTGTTTGTCCAGGTTGGACGGGCTCCACTGAAAGCCCTGAGAGGGCGTGGTTACCTGAGACCGAACTAGGAGCCATTTCCGTCAATGCAGCGGTATCTTTAGGCATTTCGGTGATGGAAACTGAGAGATTAACAATTTTGCCGCTTCGCCACACTGCAAGAGGAATCGAACTTTCCGGTGTTGTTTCGGCCACAATTGTGCGCAAATGGTTCGGGTCTTTTACGGTGACACCATTGTAGGTGCGAATGATATCGCCACGTTTCAATCCGGCTTGTCCCGCCGGGCTTTCGCTAAACACATCTCCCACCAACGCGCCCTGGGTATCAGGCACGTCGAATTGGGTCGCGAGGTCCTGGGATAATTCCTGAATCGACACGCCCAGCCACCCACGAATGACTTTCCCATGCCCGATCAGGCTTTGCATCACACTTTTTACCATTTGGCTGGGGATGGCAAAGCCAATGCCCATATAGCCGCCAGTTCTGGAGAAAATGGCGGTATTGATGCCAATGAGTTGGCCTTGCAGATTGACGAGAGCACCTCCGGAATTACCTGGATTAATGGCGGCATCGGTTTGAATGAAATTTTCATAATCGACAATGCCGACATTAGCCCGACCCACGGCGCTAATAATTCCCATCGTAACCGTTTGATTCAACCCAAAGGGGTTGCCGACCGCCAATACCAATTCTCCAACTTCCAGTGCCACAGAGTTTCCCCAAGGTAAGGTAGATAATCCGGTGGCTTCAATCTTGATCACTGCTAAATCGGTTTTGGGATCCGTGCCTATAAGTGTCGCCGGAAGTTTCCGTTTATCTCCCAAGAGGACCATCAATTCATCGGCCTGTTCCACGACGTGATTATTGGTGATGATGTATCCGTCATCGCTGACAATCACTCCGGAGCCTAAGCCTTGCTCCTGCCGTTCGCGTGGTTGTTTGAACCGTCGCTCAAATTCCTCTCCAAAGAACCTCCGGAAAAATGGATCTTCAAGCAGGGGATTACTGTCTGGAGCTTGGGCTGCGCGTTTGGTCGCGGAAATATTCACGACCGAGGCCATCGCTTCTTTGGCGATTTTGACAAAGGTTTCGTTAGAGGCCAGAAGAGGGGTCGAGACCTTCACCACGGGAGGCGAATCAGCTGCATGGACGACCGGTACGGGCACGTCGGTCTCACTTGAGGCGGCGTTTATGGATGGGGGAGGGTCAGGAGAGGGGGAGGATGGTGCCTGGGAGCATTGAATGTGGGTGACTCCAAGGAGGACCACTGCGATCGCGACCATCCAGAAAGGGTGTCTGTTTCTCACAGGGGGTGTTCTCCCCGGATATCGTCCTCTCATGCGGAATACCTTTTCCCTTTGTCTGTTAGGGGATTCATCATAAACAAGCCGCTGATTTGATGAGCTTTATCCCTGCTCCGAACTGTATCAAATTTGCTTGCAAGGGCGGTGGCATTCAACGGCGAACAATCTTCTGCTAATTCTACCAAAAAAGACGCCTGACTCAAGATGCACGGGTGAGCATGGGACCATTATTGGTGCCAATAATCAATAAGGAGGTCATCATCACGAAGAGCCCGCATTCAACCACGCCAGGAATTTGACTGAGGGACGATTCGAGTGCGGAGGGGTCGGTAATTTCAGGAATATGGAGGTCCGCTACATAATTTCCATTGTCTGTGAGAAAAGGCTGGCCGTCTATGTAACGCAAAGGGGAAGGCCATCCCAGATTTTCGAGATGCCGTTGTGTCGTTCGCCAACCGAATGACACGATTTCAACGGGTAAGGGAAAAGGAAGCCCAAGGCGGGCCACCTGTTTGGCCTGATCCACAATAACAATAAACTGCCGAGCGGCCTTCGCCACAATTTTTTCCCGCAATAAGGCCCCGCCGCCTCCTTTTATCAGATTCAGGAGGGGGTCGACCTGATCGGCGCCATCCACCGCCACATCTATGTCCCAGGGTTCTTCATTGTTCAGCAAAGGAATGCCCAATTGTCTGGCATGGACTGCGGTGGCTTGTGAGGTCGGCACGCCACGGACCCGTAATCCTTGTTGTACGCGCTGGCCTAATGCCGTCAAAAAATGATGGACTGTGGAACCGGTGCCGAGTCCCAAAATCTGGCCATCTTGTATGAAATCAAGGGCCTTTCGGGCGGCTTGTGTTTTTTGCTGATCGGGTGTTAATGGCGTCGATGAGGATGGCATAGAGGGTTTCATGCACGAGAATTATTCAATGACAACCGGTCGGAAGTATTTGTTGTCATTGAAACTAGCGGCCATTCTTTTTCAAAGCCAGGTGCTCTGCGAGTCTTATCAGGCAAAACGGCAGGGACGAATGTGAAAAAAACAGATGCAGAGGTCTGTCATCATGGCATTGGAATGAGGAAGGGGTTTGTGAGTCCTGACGAATACCCAGGGCCAGCTTTGAATTCATGGTATTAGTCAACCATGCCGGCAGCGACGGAGGCCGCCCCGAGCAAGGCGGTATGGGGATTCAAAATCACCCGAACGGGTATCTTGGCCAGTAACCGTTTGTACCGGCCTTTTGCCAGAAATGCTTTCATGAAGGTGTCTTCACGTAACGCGGATATGATTTTTGGGGCAATGCCCCCGCCAAGATAGACGCCGCCCATTGCCAGGGTCTTGAGTGCCATATTACCGGCTTCG
>JBDSHB010000179.1:0-5432 GCA_039918695.1 Nitrospirales bacterium
TTTTGAGGTCGCACTCGCCATAACACGACCAGGATTTTCCCACGCCACCTTGCCTCGATCATGATCAGCCACGTTTCATTGACGAAACTTTTTGGGGGTTCCCCAACTACTAAGAGCGGTCATGGGCTCAAAAGGCAAAAAAAAATCCCCAACCATTTTTTTGGCTGAGGACTTCATTGTCCGCATTCTATTGTATGGAGGCCGCCCATGGGACTTCGTTGTCCCTGACGACCTATTCTGAGTTTTTTACCACCTAAGATACCATGTGTCAAGGGAGAGGCACTAAAATGAGTCCAAGGTCCGTGCAAAAAAGTCGCTTCGCAAAAACCCTGCAGCTGACTTCCTTCTCAAATTCTTCAGCCCGGATATGAGAAACATAACAACGCTCTCCCTTCCGTGCTTGCCAATGCTCCAGTCCCTTGAAAGAATAGGCATTCTACTCTGGCTCAGTTCCTCGATTTGCCAGGGGTTGAAACAGTCCTTCACTAACTGACTATTCTCTTTCTCTTTAAGGAGGTCATGGATGGAATCTTTTGTTTTCGAAAAACTCACTCCCTTTCTCGCAGCCAAGTCGCTCGCCATGATGGAAGCCAGCTTGCGCCTTCTCCTCATCCTGGTGGTTGCCTATGTTGGGATACGTGCCGTTCGGTATGGCCTGCACAGACTCGAGATCTTCTTACTCACAATAAGGGAAAATGAAGATAGGGACCGCCTGGGCCGTGAAAAACGGGTTAAAACTCTCACCGGCTTGCTTCTGACCATAGGTTTAACTTTGGTTTGGGTCGTTTCCGTCGTGATGGGGTTGGATCAAATAGGGCTGGATATCACACCAATTATCGCCAGTGCCGGAATCGTGGGACTGGCCGTCGGCTTTGGGGCACAAAATCTGGTTCGGGATGTCATTAACGGATTTTTTATCATTTTAGAAAACCAGGTTCGGATCGGAGATGTAGCCGTGGTCAATGGAACCGGAGGCTTAGTCGAAGCCATCAGTTTTAGAACCATTACCCTACGCGACCAGGCAGGAACGGTCCACATTTTTCCGAATGGCACCGTCACGACCCTTTCCAATATGACGAAAGATTGGTCTGCCTATGTCATGAATATCGGCGTGGCGTATAAAGAGGATACGGACCGCGTGACAGAAATCATGCGAGAGGTCGGAAAAGACTTGCAACAAGATGAGCAATTAGGCAGAAAAATCCTGGAACCCATTGAAATAATGGGCGTAGATGCCTTTGGGGAATCGGAAGTCGTCATCAAAGCTCGAATCAAAACCATTCCCATCGAGCAATGGGGAGTCGGGCGAGAATACCGGCGACGTCTGAAAAAAGCCTTTGACCAGATTGGAATTGAAATTCCCTTTCCTCATCGAACACTCTATATGGGAGAGGCCAGCCCGCCATTTCTCGTCAAAAACACGTTGTCTCAGGCAGAGAGGCCTACGACTTAATCAGGACATAAGATGTCTCGACTATTGACTATCTGCCGGAGAGAATGGAGTATTTTTTGGGGGAAAGGCTTTCCAGTAGCCTCGCGCCAACAGGCCCCATCCTATAATAAAACACAGGCCCCCCAAAGGCGTGACGATCCCCAATCCACGCACACCCGAAATGGACATGACATATAAGCTTCCTGAGAACAACACGATGCCTAGGAAAAAAGCCCAACCTGCCCATCTGAACTGGCGAAGGGGAACATACACCAGACTCAATCCGGCACTGAGCATACCCAAGGCATGGATCAAATGATACCGCACACCGGTTTCAAAGGCCGCCAACATTTGTTCCGAAATAAATGGCTTGAGTCCATGCGCGCCAAAGGCGCCAATCGCGACACCAAAGAGAGCCATCAGCGCCCCACTCATCAGTATTGGCCGTGCCATATTATTCATCCTCTTGTGGTGAAAGAAAATATCATTTCTTGAGAAACTATGGAGAACTGGTTGTCGGATATATCCGTCCCCAGTGAATTTTTTGCCAGACTCGCTCATGAACCCAATATAAAAATATTTTCGTGACCAATTCCGTCAGGCCAACGGAAGCGGCAAGAAGGAGTTCGCCAGAAAAAATAAACACTAAGAGGGTCGTATCCAACGTACCGACTACCCGCCAACTTATACCTTTCACCACACTACGCCAATGAGTTTCCATAGGTTCCTCTTATCGTTGACCTTGCCGCCTGACGACAGCAAAAAAGACCGGCTAAGATTGATTATCCGACGACTTCTTTTCCTTCTGCTTCGCACGGGACACCTGTTGTGTTTTCAAATTGAGTACTCCCCCTCCCTTCTGGGGAAATACAAAATCTTCAAGAGTGTAATGATCAAGGACCGATGCAATCGCGTTCCGTACATCCAGCATGATGCGCTGAATCGGACACGTCGTCGTTGCCGCATGAGGACAATCCTGGCATTTCTGATACGCCGTCTGACTCACACAGGCAATCGGTGCGAGTGGGCCATCCAGAAGGCGAATGATCTGCCCCAATGTGACCTCACGGGGCGACTTAATTAAAAACACCCCGCCATGGGCGCCCCGACGACTCCCGATGAGCCCGGCGTTCTTTAACGACAACAAAATCATTTCCAGAAAACCCAATGGAATATTCTGCCGCTCAGCCAGGGATTTCCGTTGCACGAGTCCATGGCCAAACTCCTGTGTCAGCTCAATCATGGCCCGCAAGGCATACTCACTTTTTTTAGAAAATCGCATAATACTACATAAAGTTAACTAATATTATGCAGATTAAAGCATAATGCCCCTTGAATTTTCCATCCTGAACCTGAATTTCCAAACGTCGGTTTTCAAAAAGCTGTCCACTTGACGGGGCAGTTCACAATGACGAGGGTTATTTGCTTCAACATCGGGACCGGCCTTTCCTGATTGGCATTTGCGACCCGAGTGTCCTTCTCTGACAGGTTAAAATACTCGGCATCGGAATAGCTGAGACAGGATTTGAACCCTGGTTGCCAGGCCAGCCATTGAAAGAATCGTTTGAGGTTGGGGAACGTGGCATTCCGTGTCGCCAGGCTTAATCTTTCCCCGGATACCGCACTCTCTTGTTCCGCGAGATGTTTCTTGAAGGCCAAGGCTTCTTGCGAAAGGAACGTCTTAAAGTCACGAAATTTAGTATAGGTCTTGAACCGGTTCAGGGCCTTGGCGACGCCGTCTATCGGGTCTTCGCTATGACGTTTCGCTTCCTTGAGATACACAAAGTACTGGCGCTTGATCCGTTCATAATGTGGGCTGTGTGTTTTCATGGGTTTCTGCCTTCTCTTCCAAGTCACTATTTAGGGAGGGTTGAGAACACTCGTTTAGAAGTCGCCCAACGATTCGATATGGCCATGACCACCATCTACAAAATTGGCCTTCAGCGGCGGATTCTCTATGTAAAAATCGGCGGGGCGTTAAAGTTTAACCTGGCTCAGGTAGAGCGAGGGGTTCAAGAACAAACGGTGATGCGGATGACCAGGAGGTAGTTAGGAAGAAACGGAATTGGGGACAGGATGATGACTAATCGCTTCAGGAATCGAGGAATGAATAGAAATGAGTTCCGTCAAATGGAGAGATTCCATCGTATTGCGGACCATGGGGGACGGAGCCACGATACTGAGACGCACCTGATTGATATGCAAAGCGTGGTACCACGTAAAAAGGTTGCCCACTCCGCCGAGGTCCATGGTGGCCACTTTGGAAAGATTGAGGATGACGTGGCGACACGTTCCTTGCTGGGCCTCCTCAATAAATTTTTCAAGCCTCAGGTTTTGAAGGGCATCCAGGTGTCCGGAAAGGGTCAATACTCTGGTGGTTGGATGATTGGAGCTGTCGAAGTCCTGCATAAGAGCTTTATCGGCAGGACAGAGGAGAGAGTGAAGCTCCCCGCCCAAAGGGCGGGGCTTTCCAAAAACCCTTAAAACAACTTCAGTTGCTTAGCCCCATGTTCTTCATGCCGATGATAGCGAATATATCGTTGCACCACAGCCGCCGTTACCGCATCTCCCACTGTCCGAACAAAATACCCCTCTTCCCAAAACGCTTGCTTCCTCAAATGCTCCTTCAACTCTGGATATTCCCTAAACACCCGCCTGGCTTAAATGCTCTTTAAGAGCCCTACCACTTTGGCAATCGAATACCGGAGCGGAAAATTCAGAAAGACTTGCACATGGTCCTTCGCCACTTCAAATTCGACCAGCTCAAAGCCAAAGTCATCCGCAAGTTGACGAAACACCTGTTCAAGACGTCGTCGGGTATCCTCCCGAACGATATTTCGGTGCCCAGACCAGGTGATATTTAGTCTCGTAAACCGCATGGCTCGTTCGTTTCAGTGGCATGCGCCCAAGGTATCACAACCTGGACCGGCCTCCGGCCGGCTGAACACTTCCACCCCGCTCAAAGAGCGGGGCTTCCACGTTCATTTTAGTGACCAACAGAAAGAGACCGCGCTCATCAAACATTTTGACGGGTTTTTCTCTTGCCTTGATCTTTCGGATCGCGGTATCGGTGAGGTGCATTTGGGGGTAACTCCTTTAAGTGGTAGGTCAGTTACCCCCGACTGTCAATGAATTTTTCAAACCGTTATCGGATAACAGACAACAAAAAAGCCGCTTATACAGCGGCTTTCAGTCTCATCATTATACTTTATTGGATGTCGTTGGATTATGATCTGGTGGAGGGCACGGGAGTTGAACCCGCGACCCCTACGTTGCGAACGTAGTGCTCTCCCAACTGAGCTAGCCCCCCACACTTGAGATTCCTGCTATTTGAAGCGTTGGAAAGAAGAAAGCCTTATGAATTGAAAAGTAAGAAAGGATTATAACTAACTGTTCGTCGGGTTGCCATCGCTGACCTATTTTTTTTGCCTGCCCGCACTCCTCTCACGCACTCATTAATTGTTTAGTTCTGATAATTCGTTCTGAGAAAGAATGTGAATCTGACGCCCTTCCGGATGCAATCGTTTTTCTGCCATCAATTGAAGAGCCTGAGGATAGCATTCGTGCTCTTTCTCTAAAATTCGAGCGGATAAGGATTCCACGGTATCTCCCTCAAGAATGGGCACAGCTGTTTGCATAATAATAGGCCCTTCGTCGACCCCTTCCGTCACCAGATGTACAGTGCAACCGCTGACTTTCGCGCCCCACTCCAAGGCTTGACGTTGCGCATCAAGTCCTGGAAACGCGGGTAGAAGCGAGGGGTGGATATTAAAGATCTTCGATGGGTACATCCGAATTAAGGCGGGTGTCACAATCCGCATATATCCTGCCAGGGCCACGTATTCCACTCCAGGTTGCTGAAGAAGGGCACCAATCGCCAGATCATAGGCTTCACGGGGGTTAGCTTCTTGAGCAAAAGTTTTTGGATCAAGATAGACCGTGGGAAGGCCTCGTTACTTCGCTCGCTCCAGACCCGCGGCATTGGGCTTGTTACTGGCCA
>JBDSHB010000180.1:0-3482 GCA_039918695.1 Nitrospirales bacterium
TTGTGGGTGATCTGGTCGACGGCAAATTCGTCCTCACCGCCAAGGAAAAATCGGACACCTAAAATCCCCCCATCGCAAAACGGGGAGAAAGACCATCTTTCTCCCCGTTTCATTTCCCGGCGCTTCACGTTACTTTATATGTTGTCATTCCAACGGTTGGGAAGGGGAATCAAGTTTCCGTCTAGTGGGAGTGCGTCGAATAGGGCAGGAGAAAATTTTCGAGTATCAAGGAAAACGGAAAACAAGATTCTTAGGGTGTGGCTCGCGCGGTCTATCAGATGCAGCAACAAAGGTAAGTGCACTGAAGTCTGAGGCTCTTTATTATCCAGCCACAAACTCAGCTTCCAATGGACGATCCTTTTTAAACCGGCTGACGCTGAGGATACTGAATCCCAAAGCATGTCCTTGTTCGTCCACACGCTCCATGATGGTATCGTGGGAGTTTTCATGGTCAATGGCATTCAGAACGTTCGGAATCAGTTTAATTTTCCGCGAGTCAAGGAAGGATGATCGAATTGGGTGGAAACCTACGAAGGGACAACACCCCGGGAGACATGGTAACCATTTGATCCAAACCGAAAGGGTCGGTCCCTTCGAGCACCAACCAGGTGTAAAGTTTTGGTGTAGATAGTCTTTTGGGACAGAGGGCTTGAATTCCCTTTACCCTGAGATCGATGGATCCTTTGACGTTAAGAGGGTTATTCCTTCTGCCCGGTTTTTTTAATGATGTGATACCCGAATTGGGTTTTGACCACCGGGCTCAGACTGCCATGACCCAGGCGTTGGACCGCATCTTCAAAGGCCTTGGCCATTTTACCGGGACCAAACCACCCCAGATCTCCGCTTTTGGAACCACTGGGACAGGTCGAAAATTCTTTCGCCAACTCGCCAAATTTCCCACCGGTTTTCAGGCGTTTTCTCAGGTCGTCGGCCAAACCTTTTTCTTTCACTAAAATATGACTCGCTCTCCACTCCATACATTCTCCTTTCAAGCCCTTAATCGAAATCGGCGAAACATCACCACTTCCTATTGACTGTGTAAATTATACGATGTTCAATGAAAACATGTCATCTCGAATATTATCACGGCCCGGATCTGTCAGGCTGATATGAACCTCCTGGGTTGGAGGGTTGGGAGGTGACAGCTTCCGGTGGAGTAAAGACTTCGTTCAGATCACTAAAGGAGCCTCCTGGAGTCGGCCCGCCGCTGATGACGTACATGCGGCCATCCACTACCGCAGACCCGAGGCCGTGACGTCCTGTCAGCATTGATGCCATGGTCTGCCAGGCGTCACGGGCCGGATCATACGCCTCGTTTTCACGAAATGTACCCTCTTCCTTTTCGCCGCCGAATACATAAATCCGACCGCCAAATTCGGACGCGGTGATTCCACTGCGGGCAGTCGGAAGATCTGCGGCCCGCGACCAGCGGTCCGTGACCGGATCGTACACCTCCATGACAGAGAGATTCTGGTGATAGTCGCCGTTCAGGCGTCCGCCGATTGCGTACACCTTACCGGACACGGTTGCGGCCGCAAGATGATCGCGAGGGGTCGGTAACGGCGTTCGCACAACCCAGGTGTTGCCTTCCGGATCGTAGACCTCGACGGCAGCGATATTGGCTTTCCGGTCGTAGCCGCCGATGGCATATAGTTTCCCGTCGTGCGCTATCACCGACAAGGCCCCGCGAGGAGTCGGCATAGGTGTGCGCTCGGCCCAGGTGTCCATGGCTGGATCGTAGGCATACACTGTGGCAACGGGCTCCCAGATGCTGAGCCACGCTTGCTTGTAACCGCCAATGACATACAGCTTGCCGCCTGCCACCTCGATACCCAGATGGTGTAGGCCGATCGGCATGGGCGCTTTTGCCGTCCATCGGTCGGTGGCAGGATCGTATTCCTGGAGGGATGGAGTGATCCCAAGATTGATGAAATTGCCGAAGCCGGGCTGCTCAAATCCGCCCACGACGTAAATCTTATCCTTCAAGGTCGCGGCTGCCACCTCAGTCCGCTTCGTCGGTGCAGGGGTTGCGGTCTGCCAGACGCCATGGTCCGCCTCGGGCTGCACCGATTGCGCAGATACCGTGAGCACGATGAGGCAGAGCGCAGTGAGGAACGTCACGAGGAGGGCCGTCGTCGTCAGGGGAACGTTGCATCGGATTCTCGATATCATCAAGTAGCGCATGGCCGGAATTATACCCAATCAAGGAATGGAAAATCTTCGGTATGTGTGATGACCGACCCAGGGGAAAATATGAACCGGTTCTACTCCCCCCTAAGTTATCCCGCATCCTGTTGGCAGGGTTCTCCTCCCACATTGTCATCCTGAGCGCCAGCGAAGGATCTGTGCCCAGGCCTCAAATCATCAACTCCCTCACCTCTATCTTCAGCTTCAAGCCCCATTCACCGATAAATACCATAAACACCCCAATCCGAAATCCCAGTTACCCAGGGAAAGCTAACGCCTATGGACCAGGCCACGAGAGCACGCATTGAACACAATATCTTCCCCCACGCGCATCAAGCCTGTGAACCATGGGAAACATTTCCGTGGCACGTGGACCGGGGAGGAGCCACTGATACGCATGTGGCTCATTCATCCCAAGCACTGGCCATTGATGTCTTCGGCACCCTCAAAATCTCATCTGAGTGCGATGGAATTCTTGATGCCCTGGCAACCTCCCTCGGGGTTCCCGCCGGCGGTCCCTGGAACATCACCCTGGAATGGCGCGCGCGCCCATCATTGCTCAATGAACCTCACCCGACGCAAGTGGATGTCTATGCGGAAAGTCCCAATTCGGTGATCCTGTTTGAATGTACATTCACCGAGCAGGATGGAGGTGCGTGTTCACAAACGGTACGGCGCAATGGCTCCATCCCGTGCAAGGGAAACTATATGCAGCAAAGCCTTCGCGGAATTGACATGACCAGTCGTTGCCGCTTAAGTGATAAAGGCATCCAGTATTGGGACATCATTCCGAAGGTCTTTCACCTGGATGCGGAAACAGATTACCAGCCCTGCCCATTTGCGGGTCCGGCTTTCCAATGGATGCGCAATCTTGTGGTGGCCTATAAGCTGGCGCGGCAGAAAAACAAGCAACCGGCGGTGGTCATCGTCTATGCGGACAGTGCGGATCTGTCCATGGCCAAAAAGGTTAAAGCACAGGAATGGGGAGAATTTACCAGGACAGTCAGACAGGACCAAGTATCGTTACACGTGCGTTCGTATCAAGAGATTCTCGCGCTTGCGCAGGAGACAATCAGAGGCGGCAGTGGTGAGGACACCTTATGGACAGAGTTAAACGAATGGGTCAACAGAAAAATATCACATATCAATGGAACCCGGGGAAAAGCCAAAAGAAAAAGCCGCTCCCAACCCGACATGATGTCAGTGAATACAAGATGACCAGACCCGCCATTCCAGCTGGATCAATATACTCCCCGAACGCTGTCTGACTCCTTGCGGTTATTCTTATCTGATGT
>JBDSHB010000181.1:0-3671 GCA_039918695.1 Nitrospirales bacterium
CTTGGAGAGCTAAAACCATCCCGGTAAATAACGCCGTCAGAATCACAACAAAGGACGACTTGAACCCCACAACATACATTTGCTTGATAATTTGAACGATCCTCACGGGCGGTCGGAACAACCATCCAAACGACCGGATCAAGAACACAAACATGGCCCCCATTTCTTCTATCAAGAAGAGAGTCCGTTTCCCAATGTGTTGCAAAAATATCATGGAATTTCCGAACGAGATTTATTGATGGCCATAGAGAAAGTTGGCGTGGGAATAATCGCAAAAAAAATTTCAAAAAAATTAGAAAGTTGGATACCCGCCTGCTTGGAATTCCTGTACAAACGAAATAATCCCTTCCAACTTCCAGGAGTGGATAGGACCAGTGCTACTCCTCTAACCCATCCAAATGGCTTGAGAAACATATTGAAGTCTACCGGCAAATCCTCGTTAATACCATCAGAAATGGCACGAACAATCAGAAAAGGAATACCATACTGGGTCGCCACTTGCCCAATCGCTCCACTCTCCATATCGACAGCCACTGCTCCGGACTGTTTCCCCAAAATACCTTTTTGTGAAGCCTGCGTAAGCACTCGATCCATCGTCACAAACCGGCCACTTTGAAGAGGATACCCATCTATCAACTGGATGCCTAAGGACGCCTTGACCCAATCAGGATGGCACTTGACTGGTGGTAGATCAGAATCAAACAACAAAAATCCAGATTGTCCCAATAGAAGAACCTCGTGACCAATCACCAGCGATCCGATTGGTGAGGAATTAAGAGCTCCGGCAAAACCTGTAGAAATAACGACATCCCATGCTTCGCTCTCTAAAATTTTCTGGGTAACCGATCGGGCTTTGTCGGGACCCATTCCCGTCTGGATGACCAATACATGGGATGACTCAGCCTGACTCTCAAATCCGGCATGGCCCAGGCAATTGACAGAACTCCCTTGGGGAAGAACTCGACCAATAGCGTTAAACTCTACTCTGGTTGCTGTCAATATGACGATTCTGGTCAGAAGAGGCTCCTGCCATATCATTCGCGAAAGGGAAATAGGTCAAAAACGAGCAGTCAGGACAGAAATTACACAAGCTTGCTGATGTGTCTGGCCACTTGTGCGGCCTTTCGTAAATGATCGGCCCTTGCTTCCCCAGTCATTTTTTCATTCCGGTACATACCAAGGGCCCATATGGGGAAATACTTAAAATAACCATGATATCGTAAATAAAAGACTCTGGGGAACCCGGTACCTGTATGAAACGGCTCCTCCCAAACACCATTCTCACGTTGATGGCGAATGAGCCAATTGACTCCACGGACAACACTAATGGAGTCAGATTCTCCAGCCTGGAGAAGCGCCATAAGAGCCCAGGACGTTTGAGATGCCCCACTTTCCCCTCGGCCGGCCTTCTGCGTTTCAGCATAGGAATCACAGGTTTCACCCCAACCCCCATCAGGGTTCTGAACGGACTCTAGCCAAATCACGGACTGCTGGATCCAGGGCACCGTCATATCAATGCCTATTGCACGAAGACCTGAAAGGACACACCAAGTCCCATAAATATAATTGACCCCCCATCGGCCATACCAACTTCCGTTTGGCTCCTGTTCCTTGCGTAAGAACTCAATTGCAGGGTTCACAGCAGGGTGAGACTGGTCATAACCTAACGTTCCTAACATTTCCAAACATCGACCGGTTAAATCGGCGGTACTGGGATCCAAGAGAGCCTGATGATCCGCGAAGGGAATCTTATTGAAAATTAATTTATTGTTATCCTTATCATAGGCCCCCCATCCACCATCAGACCCCTGCAACGCCAAAGCCCATCGAAATCCTCGTTGAATGGCCTCGTCAGAACCGGACAACTCGACAGGGTGGATCTTGGCCAGCCCCGTTACCACAGCTGCGGTATCATCAACATCGGGATACCATTCATTTTCAAATTGGAACGCCCACCCACCAGACCGAGCTTCCGGAGCCGACACAGCCCAATCTCCCACTTTTTGACATTGACGGGATCGCAACCAGGCATCTGCCCGTCGCAATGACGAATGGTCCAACGCAAGGCCCCGTTCGATCAGCGCATTAATAGTTAATGCTGTATCCCACACTGGAGAATGACAAGGCTGTAAATGCAACATAGTGGGAGCTGGGGTATTCCCAGGATTCGAGTAAATTTCAAGGTCTTCAATTTCCCTCAATGCTTTCTGAACCAAAGGATGATCCGTAGAATATCCCAAAGCTCGAAGCGCATAAATCGAATAGGCCATAGCGGGATAAATGGCCCCTAAGCCGCCTTCTCCATCCATATGTTCAATTACCCACGCCTGTGCGCTTTTCAACGCCTTTTTCCTAAGGGCCTTTATCGGGTAGGCTTCATATAAACGAAGAAGCCCATCGACCCACACAAAAAAATTCCGCCAGCTTAGGAGGGTGGGATCCCGGTGCAGCGGTGGTACCTGGGCAAAGTCTATATCCTGACGAGGCTGAATAAAAAGTTCATCAATCCCTTGTTCTTTGGAGATTGCGCAAATGGGGCGATGGGCAAAAACAATTAAAAGCGGGATAATGACTACACGAGACCAATACGAAACCGCATATAAATTAAAATAAAACCATCGTGGGGCTAAGAATATTTCAGGAGGCATACACGGTATCCCCCGCCAATCATATTGCCCGAATAATGCTAAGGTAATTTTTGTGAAGACATTGGCCTGAACGACACCACCTTTTCCGAGAATTAAATCCCTCGCACGTTGCATCACAGGCTCATCAAGAGAAACCCCAGTCAGCTTGAGCGCAAAATATGCCTTTACCGATGCACTGATTTCTGAAGGCCCTCCGGAAAAAATCGGCCACCCTCCATCCTCGAGCTGGGTATGGAGTAAATACCGAGTAGCTTTCCGCTCTCTTTCAGGATCAACCATATCCAGAAACCGTCGAAGCATCACATATTCAGATGTCAAAGTCGTATCCGCTTCCAACTCCTCAACCCAAAATCCCTGTTCAGGATCTTGCATGCCCAATAACCAGTCCTCCCCTTTTTGAAGAGCTGATTCCAGAGCACTCATATGCCCAAGATTGGCAGTTCGTTGAAGGGTAGGATCGTGAGAAACCTCCGGATGCAGGTTATGAGAAACCAGCTTAAGGGGCGGTGGCTTTGGCTTTCCCCGATAGGGTATTAACTTTGGGGTCAGGGTTTCAAAAATATTCCCCGATAACCGTACCAAGAATTGCTTGAGCAACTTCATGCAGCCGTTCTTTCAGAGATTCAATTTTTAATAATGCGATTTTGGGGGAATGTTAACAACCAAAGCGAGATCAACAGGACGCAAAAAGCCCTGCTTAAACAGGGCTTTATAACTAAATGAGACTAGACTGTCAAGCCGATGGCTCCTCACCAGCCAATAGGTTCTGTATTAAGACCCTCCCTAGGTTGAAAGTAGAACAATACGATCACGGTGGTGTTTCACCTGACGAGTTCCGTTCCGCGTGTCAAATACCACGGGAGCGTGATCAACAATCAACTGGTAATCAAAGGCAGAATGCGCGGTCAAAACCAGCGCACAGGAACTGCGCTTTAATAATTCAGCATTTATCTGTTGAGATTTATATTCCTGTCCTTGAATAATGAGGGAAGGAGTATAGGGGTCCGAATATTGCAAATCGGC
>JBDSHB010000182.1:0-3183 GCA_039918695.1 Nitrospirales bacterium
GAGCCCTCCAATGCCCAGCTGAGCATCAAGACGCAGTGTCAGTTGCTCTCCCTCAGCCGCTCTGGCTGGTATTATACTCCCAAAGGTGAAACCCCGCTGAACCTCAAGCTGATGCGTGTGATCGATGAGCAATTTTTAGTCACGCCCTATTACGGCAGCCGCCAGATGGCGCGCTGGGTACGGCGCCAGGGGTATGGCGTGGGTCGTCACCGAGTGCGGCGGTTGATGGCGTTGATGGGCTTACACGCGATTTATCAGGAGCCGCGCACCAGCCAGCCTCACCCGCACCATCGGATTTATCCGTATCTTCTGCGAAACCTGGCTGTCACACGGACGAATCAGGTCTGGTGTACAGATTTGACCTACATCCCGATCAACCGCGGGTTTTTGTATTTGGTGGCGATCATGGACTGGCATAGCCGGAAAATACTCTCATGGCGCTTGTCCAATACGATGGATACGTATTTCTGCATTGAGGCACTGGAGGAGGCTCTGGTTCTGTATGGCGTACCGGACATCTTCAACACCGATCAAGGATCGCAATTGACGTCGCTTGAGTTCACCTCTGTGCTGAAAGACCACGGGATCAAAATCTCCATGGATGGAAAAGGCCGGTGGATGGACAATGTGTTCATCGAACGGCTTTGGCGGAGCCTGAAATATGAATGTGTGTACCTGAATGCCTTTGAGAACGGCTCTCAGGCTCGTACCCACATTGGCGCATGGCTCAGCCATTACAACCACACACGGCCTCATTCGACTTTCGAGGGGCAAACACCTGATGAGGTTTATCATCTCTCTCATGTGCAGAGGCCTGACCCTGAAGAGGGGAAGCAAGCGGCATAACATCAACCAAATCAATTGTAGCTTACCTTTGCCGCAAACCTGTCCAATGAAGTGGGACCACCTCTAAAAGACTCCCCAAAAAGCCATAACCGTTTCGATCACCCATAAGGTCGTCCAGTCCATGAAGATGTCCTCCTGGTTTCTCTGTTGTTCTCTTTCTGCTCTATGTTCATGAAATAGCAACCTTAATGCCATATAATCCGGTGCATCGGACCGACCCGCCGCTCCACTACCAACTTATTGATTTATTGAAAGAAACAGGAAAAGTGCAGGAAGCGAAGTTTCGATTTGACCATGAAAGCCGAAGTATCTTAACGGATACAGACCGTATCTCATTCACTAAGTGAAGCTGGCTTATTGACGAGCACGACATTCAGGATTATTGGGAGGACCGTATGATTGGTTGACATGATAGCGTCCGACTCATTGTGGGGACGGGCTTTTGAGTTTTATGGGTCTTAGGGATTAATGAAGGAGATGAGTTTGATCTTTCTCCGAATCGGTAGACACTCCTATACTTTAAATTAAAGCATGGGATGGAACGTCATGACCAAGAATCTATTGGCGGATGAGTTCAAAGAAGAAGCGGTCAAGCAGGTATCCCCCATGCCTATCTCTCATTCCGGATTGCCCCTGGTCCCGGCATCACCTTTCTTTCCTGTCTTGTCCTCCCCCCTTTCCCCCACTGGGTCGTCGTGTGTGGGGAATCAGTGAACTGCACTGGCCGTTAAAATTTCCATAGGACATTTTTACCCATTGGGTAAGGTCTGCTTGGCCGTTTGTATGAGGTCGAGGGCCTCGTGCCATTCTCTGTTCTATACACACATGTTTTTTGAGGGAATTTTTGATATAAAAAAAGTGGAGGGCGAAATATTCCAAAAGGGGAGCATGGCACATCTGTTGCTGATATATGGGGTCTGAAGGATAGCGTAGCAGTGGCTATTCCAAGTCATATTATGTGCCGGACGATAAAGGAGGAACAGGTGCATGTTGGTACGAGCACGGTGGGAGAACGAAACGAGAATCTTGATGCTTTCTGGACGGTTCGATAAGTTTGGACGTGTCCCAGTGGAAACGGCGTTGGCGGCGGGAGAAGGACGACCTTGCCATCACGTCGTAATGGATTTTTCACGAGTATCGTCAATGGATAGTGCAGGCATTGGAAGATTGTTGTTGTTGTATCATTCCCTTCGAAGGAAAGATATGTCCCTGACGGTGATCAATCCAAAGCCCTCTGTTGAGGCACTTTTGGATCTGGCGGGTTTAGCCACCATTATTCCGATTATGCAGGCAAATCCTGAAGTCCGATCGGTTGCCTGATCCCCTGAGAACGAGAATTGAATTTTTCTTAAGTTGCGGAATAGCAAAACCGAAATGGAAATTATCGAACTATGATGTCTATGATGCATACCCAACCGACCTCCATTGACGATATGCATGTTATTACATTCGGGACATCCTTTGATGGGTCTGCCGAACCGGCTTTAGAAGCGGCTGTCTTACAAGTGCAGGAAATACAGGGCAAACACATCATTCTGAATATGGGAACCCTGACCACACTGAATAGTCGTGCCTTAGGCAAATTATTTCTCACCTATCATCATCTCAGTCGGAAGCAAATCCGACTCAGTATGGTCAATCCAAAGCCGGCAGTCCGTGAAATCTTAGCATTTGTCAATTTCCCAAAGATCGTCCCCATCTATGATTCGGTTGATGACGTGGTGGCCTTCGAGCAACGTCAGATGGAGTCTTCAGCTCTGCCACAGCGACCAATCTAAATAATGCCGCATTCGAGCCGAGGGTATCTCGGAAAAAATGCGACGTGTGAAAAGGGACAAGGCTAATGAATGAATTTCTCGAATATGACTTGGCTGAAAGGAGCGCTCCCTTCTGAAAGGAGATGCAGCATAGCGATTAAAACAGGTCAACATATCGTCGAAGGATCCATTTCCAATCTTCTCCTTGATCCGGGCCTCGCTTGAATGCCGCCCTCCACTTAGGAGGACGAGTCAATTGAATCTCTGCCCAACGTGTGGCCCTTGAGGCATGAACCCAGGCACTTCGTAATCCAGACTCGAGGGTTCAAGAAGAGGTCTTACAATCGCTGATACGTATGAGGGTCTCAAAGGCCTCAAACGGTTCTCCGACCATCCGATCATTCGCCATAGTCTTCTTGGTTACTCCACTCGCCTTCGTCGGTTTGCCTTTGACATACTGATGCCGGGATCCCTTCATTGACTTCCATTTTCCTCCCTTCCTAGAATCGTCACCCTGGCAACTTATCTAATTCTCCTGGAAGGGATCTCTGGCTCGTGAATGAAAGCGTAGGCCTCGCTA
>JBDSHB010000183.1:0-3781 GCA_039918695.1 Nitrospirales bacterium
GAGCAGGAGAGCCGATGGTTTGGCAACCGGATAGAAGATGAATTGCAGGAAATGAACCACGGGGGTGAACTTCGCTCCCAATCTCAAGGCGTTTCTTGAAAAATATGCTTGGGGAAGAATTTCTCCAAAAAGGGTAATACCAAACAACGAAAAGAAAAAGGCCAGCAGCCCGACCATTTGTTCTTCGGCGAGAAGGGTCAGCAGGACATTGACGGCCACGTTACTCCAGAGAAGCGTGGCAAGAAGGAAATTGGCATCCTGCCGGATTTGCAAGATCGTGTTGGCTGCTTTGTCACCTTGTTGGGCTAAGAGTGCCAGGTGAATGCGGCTTAGACTGAAGAAGCCAAGGGTCAAGCCTGAGCACATGGCCGATCCGGTCAAACAGAGAAAAATGCCAATCCAACTGAGTAGGGAAATCGTCATGCCGGAAAATCTTTAGGCACACCTAAGTGTGAGGGAGATACATTACTTACGTTGTCTGGAAACAGCGATGTCGTCCTGGTGAATTTGACGTATTGGGGCTTGGGCAATTGACGCGCCAGTCAAGGTAGCCCAGTGTCACAATCAGACCGGGGCCAATACCCATATTACACGATAATTTCACGGGGATCCCTATTCTAAGAGAGCTGAAAACACGGTCGCCAGTCCTAAAAAACTAAAAAACCCTGCCACATCGGTTACGGTGGTTAAGATGATCGATGATGATTGAGCCGGATCTTGTTTCAGGGATCGAAGGATGATGGGAATGATCGCTCCCGAAAACCCCGCCATGACCATGGAGATCACCATGGAGACGCCGATGACCATGGTCAAGCCCCAGGATCCGCTCCAGAAAAATACGGCGGTACAGGTCGTCGCGGCCACTGCTACACCATTGGCCAAGGCGACATAGGATTCTTTCAAGGTCACGCGGAGCCATTGGGAAGGACGGATATCCCGCAACGCTAACCCACGCATGACCACCGCGAGCGCTTGCGCTCCCGTATTCCCTGATTGCCCGGCCACGACGGGGAGCAAAACGGCCAAAGCCGTAAATCGGGCAATCGTGTCCTCGAATATCCCCACGACAAACGCTGCCAGAAAGGCTGTAAGCAGATTGATTTGCAGCCAAGGGAGACGTTTCCGAATGGCGAATCCAGGCGGCGACAGGGCTCGTTCGTCTTTGCTGGCACCCACCATGGTTTGCATGCTAATGGTGGCCTCTTCCTTTTCAACCTGAATGATGTCTTGACTGCTGATGATCCCTAGTAGGCGGCCGTCCAAATCAGTGACCGGAATGGTCAGCACCTTCCATTCGTTACAAATTTCCACGACCTGTTCCTGATTTTCCAGGGGATGAATGGTTGGTAATTCCCGCTTCATCAAGACCGCCAGATTCTTCTTTGGAGAGGCTAAAAACAGATCTCGGAGGGATAGGACGCACACGAGGACCTGGTTGCGATCAATAATGTAGATTTCATTGAGGTGTTGAGTGGCATGCGTGCGAACCTGTCGGATGGCTTCCTCGACTGTCAGGTCTTCCGGGAGCGCAAAGAATTTGACATCCATGAGCATGCCGACCGAATCCTCGGAATGCTCCATGAATGGTCCAATCTCGGCTGAGATGTGCTGGGGTAGGGCACCTAAAATGGCCACACGAGTCTCATCGGGCATTCGTTGGAGGAGCGAAGCGGTCAACGAGGGCTGGAGATGAGGAAGCGCGCTGAGGAGTAATGGTTGTGGAATGACTCCGAGGAGGTCAGCGGCCAAGGATGGTGACATGACCGAGAGGATCTTTGCGACCATTGTGGGGGGGAGATCGCCAAGTATGTGGATCACCTCCTGGGGATCATAGGACTCAAATACATGTGCGGCTTCATCCGGAAATTTGGCAATAAAGGCCTGATGCATCTGTTCAGTCGTTGCAAGTGTCGTCATGGTGTATCCTGTTCCTTCCGGGGAGAACCTGGCGGTGTCGATGTGGTCAGGGCGTCTCCCAAGGCGGTCATCAGTCCAATTCCGGAGAGGGAATACGCTTCCCATAGTTGCAGGAGCGCGTCGGAGAGAAAAGCCGGTTGATACTCGCTGGATCGTGACTGGAGAAATTGTCTCAATGTTCGATGTCGAAGAGCGCCAATAAACGTGTGGTCTTGATCAATGACCGGAAGGCTGTCGTATTGAGCCCATGCAGGGTGGGCGACAATGTCGAGGGCATTGGCCGAGGCCGGAATCGCTTTCACGTTCAGCTGCATGATGGAAGACACTGTGATCGTAGGCTCGGCTCCAAGAAGCTCTTTCATGAGGATGACTCCGCGTAAGTTTGTCTGATGATCAATGATATATAAATAGTAGATAGCTTGCCCGATGGTTTGGGACACGCGTTGTAGAGCCTGCGCGACGGTGATGTCCGGTGGAAGCGTCAGGACATGGGGGTCGGCGAGGCTGCCAGCGGTATGATCCGGCAAATTGATTGATCGACGAAGATGTGCCCCGATGGCCGGGTCAACCTGATCCAGCAGAGCGGCTTGCGTGGGTGAGTCATATTGTCGGAGGACTGCCCGTGCCGAACGGGAGGATAATCGGCTGAGTATGGCTGCGCTGGCGGCCGGTGGATATTGTTTGAGAATTTCGGCTGTTGGGCCGGGAAGACAAAACTCCAGGAAGGCGGCGATATGTTGGGGCTCCATGGTGTGCAACATTTCTCCAGCTGCCTGAGCCGGAAGTTCCTCCACGTATCGTGCGGCCTCTAATGGATGGTCCTGGATAAAGGTTTGCCGGAGCTGTTGGGTCAAATTCATCGGCCTACCCCTCCGTTGGAGAAAGGATGCTGGTGACTTCAGTAAATTGCGCGGCAGGAATCACGACCCGTCCTTTCGGCGTATCCAGGACGACGACCATGGGAGTTATGGCTGTGACGGTGCCATTGTAGGGGCCGACCTGAATTTTTTCCCCAATTCGAACAATGGGTTGAATGTAGTGGGCGGCAATCAGATTTTTCACGGCAGAACGAGAACCGATTCCAAAAGATAACGCGGCTCCTGCAATGAGTCCGGCTATGAGAATGACGATGATTTGGTTGAGCAGTGACGTGTCAATCCCCAACTCATTGATGGCCGTCACCAGAACAAGCAGGGTCGCGGCGATATAGACCGTTTGCGCGATGATGGTGCCTTGCCGGATTCCAGAAGAATCACATGCGACAGAAATGAGGTCGCGTACGAAGTTTGTGGCGAGGAGCCCCAGAACGAGGATAAGGGTGGCCATGCCGATTTTGGGCAGATAGTGGACCAGTCCTGTTAAGGTTTCGGACAAGAGGGCTAGACTTAGGGCTTCGGTGGCAGAAATCAGAAAGAGGAGAAATATCAGCCAAAATCCCAGAAGGCCGACAATTTGTGAAATTGTTTTTTGGCTACCGATTTTTTTGAGCAGCGCTAGAACGCCGGTGCCGCTCAATAAACGATCGACGCCGATCAGATGCAACATGCGGCTCGTTCCCGCTTCAACGATTTTTCCCAATAGGATACCCAGGCCTAACAACATCAAGGCCCCAAGGGTTTTGGGGAGATAGGCCATAAACAGTTTGAAACTGTACTCAAACGATTCCTGAAGGGTTGCGGTCCAAAGGGTGATATCCACGGGATTGACCTCCTTAGAAATAAATAAGCAGATATAGGGTACACACTTTGACAAAGAACGAGGCGATCAGAGAGACGAAATTCCTTATTGCGCTTGCTGGATCGATGAGTTTTACGGTGCGTGCAATCATCATGAGAGGGAATGTCTTCACCGGAGTGGCATTCGG
>JBDSHB010000184.1:0-3054 GCA_039918695.1 Nitrospirales bacterium
TATCATGAGTCGAAAATTCATAGACCTTCGTCATCGCCAGGGCATTAACCGGACAGGCTTCGACGCAGTATCCACAAAATACGCACTTGGTAATGTCGATGTAGAACTCACTGGCATAGCGCTGAAGTGGCAGGCTTTTGTCTTCTTCGCTGATAACCTTAATGCAGCGTGAAGGACAAGCCGCTTCACACAAATCACAGCCCACACAGCGTTCTGTCCCGTCTTCATACCGTAACAGGCAGAGTGCGCCACGATGGGCGTCAGGAATCGTTCGTTTCTCCCGTGGATACTGAAAGGTGATAGGACGATGGAACATATGCTTAAACGTTACCTTCATGGCATTCCAGATTTCTCTGAAGAGCACGGCGTCGAAAAACTTTTTTGTCGCGGTAGAATTACTCATGGGCTGATGACTGGTCTTTCTGATCAGGCCTTTTCAATAGAAACATAGGTCAATTTGAAATACGGAACCCCTGTGACAGGATCGACCTGATGCGACATCAGGTCTTTCACAGGTGGATCATTGAAATGTTCAGGAACCGCACAGGTCCCTGACAACAACGACATATCCACCTCCACTCCCATCTCCACTTCGCCCTGATCTGAAGTAATCCGCACCCGATCATGAGCACTCAGGCAAATATTTTTGAAGTCCTGGGCGCTCATTCGAAGACGTGACAAATTTGGTGAAATTTCCATCAGGCCGGATGCCCGGGTGGAAAGTTTCCCTGAATGATAAATTAATTGAATCATGCGTAAGGCAAAAGGCCGTTGAGTGGAACTCTTCCTCCCCACGGAATACCGCGAAGCCACTTCCCCCGGGAAAACCTTTGAAAAATACCCGGAAAGGTCTGGAGCTACGTGAGCTACCTTCCCCAGATTGTAATAACCCGGAAGGACTTTCCGGATTTCATTTTGAATATCCTGGGTAGTTTCGTATTCCATGGGCGAGCCCAACCCGTTTGCTATTCCAACCATAATGTGCCAATCCAAGGTACTTTCGCCAAGAGAGTCCAAAGCCGGACGTAGAAATTGGACCTTTCCTTCCTGATTGGTCATTGTGCCGTCTTTTTCCGCAAACGTTGAAGCAGGAAAAACCACATGGGCCATTTTGGCGATTTCCGTCAAGAAGGGGTCCTGGCAAATGAGGACTTCTAGATTCGCTAATGCAGTCGTGACATCATAGGAAGCGGGAAGTGTCTCCAAGGGATTTTCACCAACCAGATAAAGGGCCTTAATTTCCCCGTTTTGACAGCGATCCAGAATTTCCGTGAGATTGGCTCCACGGTCAACGTCAGGAAGATTATTGCCCCAAACACGAGCAAATGTTTCCCGGGCTTGTGAATCAGTGAAAGAAACCGGACCGGGCAGAAATTCCGGTGCGACACCCATATCGACTGCACCCTGTTCGTTGGCTTCCTCGGTATAGGTGTTAATGCCGCATCCCTTTCGACCGATCTTTCCTGTTACCCAGGCCAGATCGATAAGATGTAACATATGCTGGTAGCCTCCGGCATGCCGGAGAATGCCCTCCCCGCAGATGATGATCGACCGTGACGCTTCTGCAAAAATTCGAGCTGCCTCATGGATTTTCTCCAGATTCACTCCGGTCTGATTGGCAATATCCTCAAGGGAGAGCGCTCCAACAGCCTGTCTTAATGAATTCAAGGCTTCGGGATATGCCGACGTGGCTTCTTCGTCAATCAAATCCTGATCCATGACCGACTTCACCAGACCTTGAACAAAGAGGCCCTCGGTCCCTGGCTTAACCATCATGGGGTGAGAGGCCAATTTCGCGATATTGGTTTGCATGGAATCCACAACAATGGTTTGAGCCTTATACAACCCCATAGCCGACTTCACCCGCAAACTCGCGACCGGATTGGTCTCTGTAATATTGGCTCCAATGATGAGCAGGGCCTTCGCTTGATTGATCTCTTCCGAGGTATTCATCATGCGATGAAGGCCCAAGGCATCCTTTATGGCCCTGACAAAATTCAGATGCCCATATCTCGCACTGCTGTCTAGATGATTCGTTCCAATAACCGAACGCATGAATTTTTGAAACACATACAGATCTTCGTTGGTACAGCGAGCGGTGATAAGCCCCGCAATCGCCTGCGCACCATATTGTGCTTTGACAGAGGCTAAGCGCCCTGAGGCCATATCCAAGGCATCAAGCCAGGGGGATGGCTGCAATCCGGAGTCGGTACGAACCAACGGGGTTTTGAGGCGAGTGGCACTATCGATGAATTGAAACCCAAATCGTCCACGCACACAGATTCCGTCATGCCCATTTACCGTATCTGTGCGATCTCCCCATTTGTTCTTCCAGGAAAGAGGGGAGGTCACCCGAACTACTTCCGTATCTTTGGTTTCCACATATATTTGGCAACCGTCGCCGCAATAATTGCACGTCGTGGTCGTTTTTTTGAGCTGCCAGGGTTTATAGGCATATTTCGAGAATTTATTGGTGATGGCTCCAACCGGACACACCGCCAGGCAATCACCACAGAATTCACAATCCAGCGCTTGATCCCCCTTCGCCACGACCTGGGTAAATCCGCCCTTTTTCATAAATTGCAGGGCATCAATTCGTAGAACGTCTTTACAAATATTGATACATTCTCCACAGGCGATGCAGCGGTTCATGTTGAAATCAAGAACCAGGCTGCGCGTGTCTTCCGGAATATTCTTTTGTTTCGCATTGGCTAGGTTCGTCACGCCATGCTCAAAGGCCATGTCCTGCAGTTCGCAATGGCCGTCGGCATCGCACACCGGACAATCTAGCGGATGGACGGAAAGATGCTTCTCCACAGCTTTTTTCCTGGCCAGAAACAACTCTTCGCCCTCGGTCTGGATGATCATCCCGGCTGCGGCCTTCGCGGTACATGACCGGACAGGTGCTTTTTTTCCCTCCTGAAGAACCAGACACATGCCACAGGACCCGAAGGGATCGAATGTATAGTGGTAACACATCGCGGGCACAATCTTTCCTGTGCTGGATATGACGTCATAGAGGGAGACTCCTTCCTTGGCCTGGACGACTTCGCC
>JBDSHB010000185.1:0-4973 GCA_039918695.1 Nitrospirales bacterium
GAAAATCCGTTGGTCCACATAGGGAGTACCGGTAGCCAATCGCTTGCTCTCATTGAGAGAATAATACTCGGCCCCAGATATGAAAGCTTCCCCTTCAGTTCCCCGGACGTCGGCATCTTGGCTTTCATACAACAGACCCGTTTTCGGATCAGTTAAAAACCGCGAGACATACTCAATGAGCGCTAAGGCTATGCGTTTAAACTGAGGGTCTCCGGTCAGTTGGAAGGCTTCAACATAATTGCGAAGATTCAGAGCTTGAATCGACAACATCTTTTCAAAATGCGGTTGGGTCCAATCGGCTTGTTCAGCATAGCGGTAAAATCCTCCCCAAACCGGATCAAGTAAGCGCACTTGTTTTTTTAAGGTATCCAATCCTATCTTGAGTAACTCAGGATCATCCTCAAAGAAGCCATAGGCAAAAACCATCTGGATGGCTTCGGGTTCAAAGAATTTAGGGGCATCCCGAAACCCTCCATTGACAGCGTCATATTGGGCTCTCATCATGTCCACACTTTGCTTTGCCATAGACGCCTGAAGCACATTCTCTCTGGAAGGACCGGCTTCGACCTTCTCTTTTACCCGGTCCCATAGGTGAGACGCCTGCTTGAGCAACTCACCCTTGTCGGTTACATAGATAGATTCCACCTCAAGAAGCATGGCTTCCATTTCCTCAGAACCCAAGGCGTTCGCTTGAAAAAGAATTTCTCCGGTCGGCAAGAGGACGTTGATCGTCGGCCACCCTCCCGCTCGGTAACGAGCATCTAAATCCGGACGCTGATCCGTATCGACCCGAACAGGAATAAATTTGGCATTGAGCAACTGTACGATACGAGGGTTAGCGTAAGTCGTCTGATCCATTACATGGCAAGCATGACACCATACGGCGGTGAGATCCAAAATAATTAATTTATCTTCGGCTTGCGCACGTCCGAATGCTTCATTTCCCCATTCATGCCATTGAATAATTGGATGATCGACAGACTCCCCATGAAGCCGTATTTCAGCATGAACGGGACTGACGAGTAGCCATGTGCTGAGTCCAGCCAGGATCCACAATCTGGAACCTCCTCGGGTGCGGCATAAGTCATTCATAACCTCAGTCGCCGTAGCAAATGAGAACTTGTTGATCCTGCGCCAGAATTGGCCAAAAAAGGTGCAGTTCCCAATAAACCGCACAATCTGGAGAAACATGTGAATACCCTTTATCTGGTCATACCTGTCCATCTTCAGGAAGACCTCTCAGGGCAGCAACCAAACCGGTTAAATACCGATCTCCTTATCCAAAATCTTCACAATGGCGGCGGCCGCGGTCACCCGCACAGCTTCATCAGTATCTCGAAGGGTGCGCTTCAAAGTCGGTAAGAGAGTGCGATCGCCAATACGGCCCAGTGCGCGGGACGCCCCAATCCTGGGACGAGGCAACGGATCATTGAGAGCCACCATGAGAGCATTGAGAACATCCTGACCTTTTCCATTTCCAAGCGCCTTGACCGCACCCGACCGAATGGCCGGATTTTGGTCATTGAGGAGATGCTGGACGGTATCCCTGACCACTGAATAAGGCGCTCCTGACCGTAGCAATGACGCCACGGCCGCCGCCTGCACACCGGAATTTGAATCGGCCAAGGCTCTGGTTAACGGTGTTAACACTTGATGTTGTTCGTAATATCCCATGCTAAAAGCCGCCACACTCCGAACCGCAGGAATACGATCAAACAACATGGCTTTCAGAGTCGGTAAGGATTCAGGAGCCTTCAATTTCCCTAAGGATGCAATAGCCGCGGCACGGATTGAGGGCTGAGAATCAGAAATAGTTTTTTCCAATATCGGTATGGCACGACGATCCCCTAATTCACCAAAGGCACGGATAGCCGCTCCCCGTTCATACCCTTCCTCGCTTTTCGCACCTTGCTCCAAACGAGCCCAGTATTGCTTGTGACCCAACTCATATAATGCTCTTGCCGCCGCAATTTGGACAAGATGCTGCTCATCGTTCAACGATGGTTCAATCAGTGGCACCAAACTCACGTCTCCAGATTGTCCAAGCCCAATCAGAACGGTTGCCCGCACCAAACCGGCCTCGTCTTTCAATGCCTTACGAAACAACTTGGAACGCTGTCCGGCTTTTCTTTGCCCTAAGGCTTCTGCCACCAATGTTCTAATCATGCCGTTTTCATCAGTTAAGCCTTTTTCCAAATATTCCACGGCATTATCAGATTCGATTTCCTTTAACGCCGTATAGGCCGCCCCTCGCATTTGTTCCCGCATATCGGAACGGAGAGGCAATATACCGGCAATGGCCATCTGCCGTAACAAAGGCTCATCTTCCCGCTTGGTTACGCCAACCTCTTTATCATAGGTTTCAATGGCTTCGGGAGTCTTTCCCAGGTTAGCTAAGGCAAGAATGTACAAGCGAGAAACCTGTGAGGGGGAGGAGAGCTTTTTTTGTAATGGCTTCACAAGGTCAACGACCTGTTGAAATAGACCCTGCTCATACGCTTTTTGCGCCTGAGCAACCGTTGCCTCATGTGCCTCTTCCGCCCAGACCGAACCTGAGAGAACCCACAGTACTCCGAGAACGAACACAGCATTATAACGATTCATCCTTTTTTATTTACCCCCATCTGCTAGCCACATCATATTGCTACCCTCTCCGAACCGGGGCTTCCTGAGCCTCAATGATTCGATAGCCCAAAGGCGCTTCAAAGTAATAATCTGGTTGCGAAGAAAGCACCACATGATGATATTCCACAAACCAATCTCGTTCCTGACTTAAGAGTTTCAAGAGAATCTCCCGTTGAGGATCCACCCATTCGAAAAATCGTTCGAGTTGGCCAAACTGATTTTTAACCTCCACCTCATAGAGCAGGGCAGGTTGATCGCCTACCACAGATGCCCCGATAACCGTTCGACTCGTCTCTCCCTCCAACTGAACAGAAAATGGTAACAAATAATCCAAAGTTAAGGGAACACTTACGATCATTCGCCGTTGCGACAACATATACCAGGTTTTTTGTTCATCCAATCGAATAATGAGGACGCTCGCATAGCCTAATTCTGTTCGAATTCCCCCTGCCGGTTCAATGCGATAGCGATCCTTTTTCACAAACAACTGGGCTTTGGCAATACGTCCACCCGTTTTCCATATCAGTCTTGCTGAAAATTCTGTGGGACTGTGGTTGGAGAAATGGGGAGAGCCGGCAAAGGACCATCCTGGCGGGAACCAAAGCACCACTCCCAAAATGGCACAAACAACCAGGCCCACTAATTTATTTTCACAAGTTCGGGAGGAGAAAATGAGGGAAAAATCTATCCATTTCATGGCCTTTGGTGTTCAACCAGAGGCTCTATCAGAACAGGGTGGCCCAACGCAGCAGCAGTAAATCGAGGCGGGGTTTGAATGGTATGCGCCGTCCAACGACCCACGGGAGATTTCAAGGAGAAGTCCCTCCTCACGGTTTGGTTTGGTTCCACGGTAAATGCCTGAACCTGCTCGTGTTTCACACTTGGATGCCAGGCCCGGATGCGATAACTCCCAGGCGGGAGTGACGAAATGACATACTCTCCCATGTTATTGGTAAAGGTGAAATAGGGATTATCCACCGCAATAGCCCAACTCTCCATGTAGGCATGAAACCCGCACTGCATCACAAAGGTCTTACGGCCTTTGCTCAGTTGAAATTGATGAACCAAAGATTGCCCCGGCAGATGCTCATGCGTCGCATGGATATTCTCGCGCTGATGCCGAGAATTAAAAGAAAGGGGAGAATTAAATAATACCCGTGTCCCTTGGCTCAACGACGTCTCATAGGCTTGAATATCATGCATGACCGGATCCATATTCACCACTTCAATCCCATGCTCATCGCGAACCACCGTCATAAACGGGAGAAACTGACAGTCCCGAGCTTCAACCTTTGGAATAGAAAGAGAAAAGGGTTTTCCGGAACTGACGCCTTCAACCACCATCACGACCCCTTGAAGTTGACTGCGATCATTCACCACAAAATCCTTCAATAGCCGCCAGCCTTGACCATCCGAAATGCGGCCGCAATACTCTGGATCGGGGAACGTAACCAGGTTATATGCTTTAGGAGAAGGCGGAACTCCCTTGAGGGTCACGGTGCCGACAATGGTGGCCCCGCCCGTTACGTCAACCACCTCATAAGCGAAAGCGGTGAAACTAGTGACCCAGAGAAAGCCTATGACGACAATTCCTACCACTCGACTTTTTTTCATGATCACCCCCATTTGCTCAGGGAACTTGCCGCCGTAATGACGGTATAATCTCAACGCCCTCCCCAAGCATCTCAAGGCCAAAATGCGGATTCTCCTGCATTTCATGCACGCTTCGCCGCCCCTGGGGGGACTCATATTGAAAATCCAATGTCAGCGTTTTTCCCGATTCCACCCGTACTGTTTTTTCTAAATAGGATTTCATCCCAGGGTGCCAGACAGCCACTTCATATTCCCCTGCTGGAATATCGTGAATTTCGTAGGCTCCATCCTCTTTGGAAATCGAATAATAGGGATTTTCCACCACTAATCCCCAAGAAAACATATAGGGATGAAATCCACATTGCATGACAAACACATCCCGCCCTTTTCGCAAATGGATTTTTTCAATCATCGGTTTTCCGGGCAGATGCGTATGCACGTTTTTCCCAAACATACCAACCACATTATGGAAAGAGTTCATGGGCAATGGACGATTAAACAATACCCTGGCCCCTCGCTCTCTGGCGGTTTCATATCCCTGAATATCATGCTCCACCGGATCCATATTGATCACGGTTATTTCATCCTGGTCGCGTAACACATTGACAAATGGCAAAAAATCACAATCGATCGCCTCAACCTCCACCTTTGGCAAAGAAAACGGTTTGCCTTTGCCTACCCCTTTCACCATCACTACAGCATCCTTTAATGACCCCTGAGGCCCAATAATAAAATCCTCAACAATGCGCCACCCT
>JBDSHB010000186.1:0-4883 GCA_039918695.1 Nitrospirales bacterium
GCCGACTTTCATGGTGGCGATGGGAAATTCCAGATAGTCTTGTGGGCTCGCCGGTGATGCAAAATGCATGACGGCATCGACTGGTCCATCGACATGAAGGTAATCGCAGACATTGTAGTGAATAAATGAAAACTTCGGATGCCCCATGAGTGCACCGATATTCTCTGTACGTCCGGTAAGGAGATTGTCCAGGCAAATGACTGTATGTCCTTGAAGGATAAGCGTTTCACATAAATGGCTTCCTAGAAATCCGGCGCCTCCGGTTATGAATATCCGCATGCGAATTTTCCTTTTATACTAGTGAATTTGTGTGATCGAATGAACGAGAGATCTTGTCCAAGGCTGCAAGAGTGTTAGATAATAGGGTAATGCCTATGCCCTTTTCAAACCATTCTCCCTTTTCTTTTCCTCTGACTCGTCGGGCTCTCTTCAAGCTTGGGGGACTGGCTTCCCTCGGCCTCGGACTTCCTGGATGCGATATGGGGTCGATGTTTGCGGTCCCTCCACGGGAGACCACGTATTTTACCTCGAACGACAAATTTTATACCGTGAATTTCATGGATGCTTCCTACAACTTTACGCGCGACCTGGATGTGGAGCAATGGGAAATGGTGGTCAAAGGGGCTGTGGAACGCTCTGTGGGCATGAAATGGCGTGACCTGCTCAATCGGGAATCCTTTGATCAGGCTGTGACCCTGATGTGCATTGATACGCTTCCAGGCGGGAGTAGCTTGGGGAACGCCATGTGGCGAGGAATTTCCCTCAAAAAGCTTTTGCAGGACATTGGAGCTGATGAAGACACCGCCCGGGATGTAATTTTTCGAGCGGCTGACGGGTATTCCGACAGCATTCCATTTGCCAGGGCCATGGAAGATGATGTCATGTTGGCCTATCTGATGAATGGGGAAAAACTTCCTAAGGATCACGGCTTTCCCGTTCGCCTGATTGTCCCGGGTCTCTACGGGATTAAAAATGTGAAGTGGATTACGGAAATCGAAGTCTATAACGGGGACTACCTGGGCTACTGGCAGCAAAAAGGTTGGACGGATGATGGGACCATTCATATTTTTTCCCGCATTGATAGCCCAGGTCATTATCAGTCGTTACACGGCCTTCGACAACGCCTGCGCGGAATTGCCTACGGGGGACCGGAGAGCATCAGTGAGGTTCAACTGAGTTTTGATCAGGAAAAAACCTGGGTGTCTGCCGAAATCGAACCACCGCTGTCTCCGTTAACCTGGGTGATCTGGAATTATGATTGGAGTCCGCCAAAGCCTGGCAAGCACATGGTCTTTGTCAGGGCTATCGATACAAAGGGAAAGATCCAAACTTCGGAAATTACGAGACCCCAACCGGCTGGGGCGACGGGTTTACATTCCATTGTGCTGAATGTGCTGAATGCTTAAAGCGGACTATCGGACTTTTTAGCCGTTGTGCGAATAGAGAGTTCCTGTAGTTGTTCTGGTGTGACCGGTGAGGGCGCTTCAGTCATGAGGCATTGAGCCTTTTGTGTTTTTGGAAACGGGATAACTTCCCGAATCGATTCCGTCTTGCCGAGTAACATCACCAATCGATCAAGCCCCAGCGCGATGCCTCCATGGGGCGGTGCCCCTGATTCCAACGCATCTAAAAGAAATCCAAATTTCTCACGGGCCTCCGTTTTGGAGATGTTGAGTAAGTCAAAGACTTTTGACTGAACCTGTGGCGCATGAATTCGAATACTCCCTCCCCCTAACTCAAAGCCATTCAACACCAGGTCATAGGCTTGCGTTCGAATCTGTAGAGGATCGGTTTCCATAAGCGGGATATCCTTTGGGTGAGGAGCCGTAAACGGATGGTGCAGAGCGACATACCGTTTGGCTGCATCGTCATATTCAAACATGGGAAAATCCATGACCCACAAGGGTTCCCACCGGTTTCGGTCAATCAATTGAAGCTCCTCACCCAGCAGCAGGCGAAGGCGTCCCAAGACTTGATGGACGATAGTAGCCATATCCGCAACAAATATTAGCAGGTCCCCGGGTTGGGCCGATGGAAGGGCCTCACGTAGGGCTAGAGCATTGAAGAATTTGGCGATTGAAGAATCCAGATTGCCCTCTTCGTTAATTTTGACCCAGGCTAATCCCTTGGCCCCGAATTCTTTTGCCGTATCAATCAGATTGTCTATCCGGTTGCGAGTAAAAGCGTTGCCACCAGGAATGACGAGGGCTTTCACGATGCCCCCGTTTTCCACCGCACTCCGAAAGACTTTAAAATCACAGGCTGCGGCAAATTGACTCAAGTCTTGCAATTGAAGATCAAAGCGAAGATCGGGTTTGTCGGTTCCATAGCGTCCCATGGCCTCCTCAAAGGACAGCCGAGGCAGTGGGGTGGGGAGATCAATGCTCTTGGTCTCTTTAAAGACCAGTCTGACCATATGTTCGATCAGGTTCATGATATCTTCCTGATCCACGAACGACATTTCCACATCGATTTGCGTGAATTCGGGTTGTCGATCCAGCCGGAGGTCTTCATCGCGGAAGCATCGGGCCAGTTGATAATAGCGATCCGTTCCCCCGATCATGAGAATCTGCTTGAAGAGTTGCGGTGATTGGGGAAGGGCGAAAAATTCGCCTGGGTTGACTCGACTCGGTACGAGATAATCTCGCGCGCCTTCTGGTGTGCTTTTCGTTAAAATCGGTGTTTCCACTTCTATGAATTGATTGGCGTGAAGGTATTGCCGTACGAGATGCGACACCTGACTGCGGAGTTGAAGGAGTTCTTGCATCCTTGGCCGTCGAAGGTCCAGGTACCGGTGCTTTAAACGAAGGGTCTCTGAGGTGGTGATGGTATCGTCAAGTGCAAAGGGGAGGGGTTTGGCTTCATTGAGAATGATGAGTGATGTCGTTCGTATTTCTATGGCACCGGTCGGGATGTGGGGGTTTGCTGATCCCTCAGGTCGCAGCGTCACCTCACCCGTGACGGTGACGACGTACTCATTGCGCAGACGATCGGCCAGTTGATGTACCGTGGGCTCATGCTCCGAATCAAACACGATTTGTGTGAGTCCGTAGCGGTCGCGAAGATCAATGAATCTCACGCCGCCATGGTCGCGACGGCTGGCCACCCAGCCTGCCAAGGTGACCGTTTGGCCCACGTGATCCAAGGAGAGTTCACCGCAATGATGTGATCGTTTCAACTGTAGGATCCTTTCCAACACCTGTCAGCTTTTGATGGGAGAACATGAACCCAAGAATACGGAAGCTCAAGCTTTAAACTTGAATCGGCTTTTTGATGTGACACCTGGTCGGCGGGGCCGTGCTTTGCTTGTTGTGCCAGGAGTCGAGATCGTCTTCTTGCGCCTGGTGGGTTTCGGGTTTCCCTGGCGCGGCCAAAACTGACCAGCAGGTCCCGATTTAGGAAAATTTTCCGTTCTTTTGATCGGCTGATCTTTAGATCCGTGGCGCTCTCCTTGGCCGGTCGTTCCCGCAGGCGCTTGGGTGCTCTTCGTTCTGGTGGAATTCGGGTTTTGTGAGCGTGGCCGTGAAGGAGCTGTAGGTCTGGCCGCAGGCTTGAATGTAGGGAATTTTTCTACTTTCTTAATAGGCTGACGCGTCGGCAGCCATGGTCGAGCTTTCCCGGTTGTTTCCGAAGGCAATGGCGTGCTCTTACTTCTCATGGAATTCGGGTTTGGTGAAGGTGGCCGCGAAGGAGCCATAGGTCTGGCCGTAGGAAATTTTTCTGAATACTTAATAGGCTGACGAGTGGGCAGCCATGGCCGAGCTTTCCCCGTCGTTTCCGAAGGCAATGAGGTGCTCTTACTTCTCATGAAATTCGGGTTTGCCGAACGTGGCCGTACCTGTCCTGCAGGTCTCGATGCCGGAATTTTTTCGGTTCTCTTAGTCGGCTGCCGGATAGCGAGACGTGGCGATTCAGGTGCAATGAGTAAATGGCGTAGGTCATTCGCTTCCTTATCTGTCAAGTATCGCGTCTGACCTGGAGGAAGGGTTCCAAGGTTCAAAGGCCCAAACTGAGTACGTTTTAACCGGATCACGGGATGGCCAATTTGCTCAAACATGCGTTTGACTTGGTGTTTACGTCCTTCATGAATGGTAATTTCCACCCAGGAATTGGCTGCCGCTTTTCCAGCTTTTTTTACTTTTGCGGGAGCTGTGGGTCCGTCTTCCAACATCAGTCCATGTCGAAGTTTTTGAATTTCCGGTTCTTCTAAGATACCCTTAATTTTTACGAGATATGTTTTATGGACATGGTGTGCGGGGTGAAGGCAGGCTTGTGCAATATCACCGTTATTGGTGAGCAGCAGTAAGCCTTCACTATCATAGTCCAAACGTCCGACGGGAAATAACCGGATGGAAGGTTTCGGAACCAAGGCTTTAATCGTAGGGCGACCCGCGGGATCATGCAACGTGGAGATATATCCCAACGGCTTATTGAGCATGAGAAACATATCAGGAGGGCGGGACTTCAGGTGGCGTCCTTCGACCTTGATGTGGTCAATCGCAGGATCGACTTTGGTCCCTAGCGTCATGACCGTTTCCCCGTTGACGGTGACCAGCCCATGTTGGATAAGTTCTTCAGCCTTGCGTCTGGAGGCGAAGCCGGAACGGGCGATGATTTTTTGTAAACGAACTGTTTTCTCTGCCTGAGCCATACCTATTCCCATTCGATCGTTGCTGGGGGTTTTGAGCTAATGTCATACACCACACGGTTGACCCCTTGCACTTCATTGATAATTCGATTGGACATTTTGCCCAATACCTCTGGCGGAATCACGCCCCAGTCCGCAGTCATGCCGTCTGTACTGGTGACGGCACGAATGGCGACCACTGATTCGTAGGTCCGTTGGTCGCCCATGACTCCCACAGTCTGGATTGGCAGTAAGA
>JBDSHB010000187.1:0-3829 GCA_039918695.1 Nitrospirales bacterium
AACCTCAGGATGCAGTTTGCGGATGCGGTCGGCAGCCTCTGGGGTCTACCGAACACGATAGGCCGTCATTCACTCTCGCCTGTAAAGACGGATTCATGCGTTTCCCAGCGACCGGATTGGGCCTGCTTGAGTGACTTCCGGAGGGGGCGCATCGTCTTCTGATCACTCAAAATGTCCAGCGTCTCCATAAGCCCTTCGAAATGCTCCATACTGAGAAGCACGGCCGTGGGCACTCCGTCCCGTGTAATGCCTACCGTATCCTGACGCTTTTGTAGTTGATGGATCAGATCAAGGAGTTGCGCCTTGGCCTGCGTCACTGAGACGTATTCACCCACATGCGGCATTAGAAACCCTCCCCTTCAAATGGTTCGATATCTAACCATTATACTGGTCATCCTAAAACCAGACAAGATGACACGATCCAAAGACTATTGAATAGTGTGGGCTGCTCCTCAGAAGTTTGAATACGGCCATTTTTCGAACGCTCCCCTCTTTGGCTTCCGCTGAAATTTCAATAATTCCCGGTCGATCATTCATCAACCGGCCATTCCGCGTGACCGAAAAGCACAGCTCCCTTCGGATGGAAAGCGAACATGGTATAAGTTAAGAAGGGTTGCGCCGCAACCGAAGAGGAATGTCGTGGATTCTCTGGACGCTCTTATGCTGATCAGTCCGGGATAATTCGAGACCACCCGGCCTACCCAGCCGACATGAGGGGAGAACGTATGGCCACACCCACTATCGCGAAGTTTATGGGACATGACCATGACCGCCTGGATGAAATATTCAACCGGTTTTACACAAGCAAGAAGCAGGATGCTCAAAAAGCCCGGTCACTGTTTCAAGAATTGTTAACCGGACTGCACCGACATATCTTGTGGGAAGAGGAGATTCTTTTTCCGGTTTTTGAGGCTCAAGCGGAAATGGTCAGAGACCAAGGGCCGACTGAAGTCATGCGAAATGAACATCGGCAGATCAAGTACTTTCTGGAACAGATTCAGACAAAAGTCGCAGAAGGAGATCTTAGCACCGCGGAGGCGGAAGAAGGCTTACTCCAGGTTCTGGCGGCCCACAATGTGAAGGAAGAAAAAATCCTCTATCATTGGATTGATAATTGTGTCAGCGACGAAGAGCGGGCTTCCCTGCTCGCCCAGATGGGAAATTGATTCCCAGAACACCGGCCACCCCCTTCACCCAGCCACATTCACGTGCTCCTTTTCAAAACAACCCGACAATATTTCCCTTTGCGTCAATTCCGATCGATTGAGCCGCCGGAACACGCGGCCGGGCATCGTCATCATATCCCCGGTAATGACCACCACGAATCCTGCGCCCATCGCGAGGCGAACCTCTCGAACCGGCAGCGTAAATCCGGTCGGGGCTCCTTTTTTGGCGGGGTCGGTGGAAAAGCTGTACTGCGTCTTTGCCATGCAAATGGGGAAATGACCAAACCCGTTTTTTTCGAGTTCGGCAAAACGGGCGTGGACAGCCAGCGGAATCTCTACATCCTCAGCCCGATAAATCTCTCTGGCGATGATTCGCACTTTTTCTGCCAGCGGGATGGTATCAGGGTACAGGACGCGGAAGTCGGCGGGTTCTTTTTCGATAACCTCACGAACGGTTTCGGCCAGGCTAAACGCACCGGCTCCGCCTTCAGCCCAATGATTCGCCAAAGCCATTTTGACCCCATGATCCGCGCAAGCCTGTTCCACCAGTTCCAACTCCCGCTTGGTATCACTCGTAAACTGGTTGATGGCCACGACCGCCGGAACTCCGAATTTTTTCACATTCTCCAAATGGCGCAATAAATTCGGCAACCCCTGCCGGAGCGCGTCCAGATCTTCTTGTTCGAGGGCTTTTTCCTTGGCCCCACCATGAAGTTTCAACGCCTTAATCGTCCCGACGACCACGGCGCATGCCGGCTTGAGGCCGGATCGTCGACATTTAATGTCAAAAAACTTCTCCGCCCCGAGATCGGCGCCAAACCCTCCTTCTGTCACGACGTAATCCGCGAGTGAAAGCGCCGCTTTGGTCGCCACGACGGAACTACACCCATGGGCAATGTTCCCGAAAGGACCGCCATGAACCATGGCGGGATTATGTTCAAGGGTCTGCACAAGATTGGGATTGAGAGCCTCCTTGAGTAACACGGTCATGGCGCCCTCCGCCTGGATATCTTTTGCAAAGACCATCTCCTTGTTGGCCGTCCGCCCCACTTTAATATTACCTAAGCGCTGTTGAAGATCCTGGAGGTCCGTCGCCAAACACAGAATGGCCATGACCTCTGAGGCCGCGGTGATGTCAAACCGTCCTTCCCTCGTAAACCCATTGGATTTTCCACCAAGCCCCGTGACCACGGACCGCAGGGACCGATCATTCACATCCAGCACCCGCCCCCAAGTGACCCGACGGGAATCAATGTGGGTTTGTGCCCCCAATTCACATGATTGTCTACCAAGGCTGCCAACAAATTGTGAGCAGACGTGATCGCATGAAAATCCCCTGTGAAATGCAAATTGATGTCGGTCATGGGGACAACCTGGGCATACCCTCCCCCACATCCACCGCCCTTCATCCCGAAACAGGGACCCAGACTTGGCTCTAGAATAGCCGCAACAGCCCGTTGGCCAATCTTATTCAATCCATCTACCAGACCGATGAGCGTTGTGGTCTTGCCTTCTCCGGCCGTCGTTGGGCTCATGGCGGTTACCAGAATGAGCTTCCTTTCCGGTTTGCTCGGAAATGGTGGGAGTGACGCTAAAGGAATTTTGGCCTTATACCGCCCAAACAATTCGATTTGACTCGCATCCAGTTGGAGTTTTTCCCAGGCGATTTCAGCAATGGGTTGTAAGGGATACGGTTGGCAATGTCGAGGTTAATGGAAGAACGACTCATCAGGCTGACTCCTCAAAAAAACGTGATGAGATTACGGTCTAAATATTTCTTCATTATTGCATACTCGAAGCGGACATCCGACCCCTTCTACGCCCTGGCGCCTTCTTGCATGAAGCAATCACCTCGTATCGACATTCTGACTTGCCAGCCCTGTGGGATGGCTCCGGAGTTCCCGGACGACACAGCAAAAACCAACCGGTCAATTCCCGATTAATACGATCGGATCTAACACAGGGGAAACAATAAGGAATATCAGCTCAAGGACTATTACGGAATGACGGAGGCTTCAGATCCCGCTTGGTATTCTCTCTCAAGTTTTGTTAAGTAGAGGGCATGCGTATACTTTTCTGTACATTCTTTCTCTTCACGTGGTTCACCATGTGTGGCTGGTCCATCACCTTCGCCCAGGATTTTCAGGTTGGGCAATCGGTGATGCTTGAGGCCACTAAACCCATTGGAGTCCCTCTCCATCGCAACCCGGCTCCGAGCTATCTGAAACATGTCCCGACGGGCACTTCAGCCACCATTGAACAGTCCGCACAGAATGGCCAATGGCTTTTCCTTCGCTTGCCCAATGATGACAAAGCCTGGGTACAAAAAAAATATCTCAAAGCCGGTTCATCTCAGCCGAAACCACCTGCCAAACCCGAAATTCCCCGGGCTGCTGAGGGGGGCGAGCATGCCGTATGGGCCAGCCGGGATCAGTGTGAGGCCGTCGTGAAACAAGGGAGTCGTATGGCTCCGGAATCTACTTCCAAGATCCGGCTGGCCACTTGGAATATTCGATGGTTTCCCATCGGCCAGCCCACCGGCCAAAGCGAGGATCATGCCGAGCCGACTGATCTCGAATGGCTGATCTGTGCGATCCGTTGGATGCAAATTGATATTCTCGCGGTCCAGGAAAGCTTAGCCACCCCGGAGGCGACCAAGGCCT